>JAYUFI010000999.1:0-56024 GCA_043738805.1 Planctomycetaceae bacterium
TTTCAAGATCGACCTCGTCGAACCCAAAGTCCCACTCGCTCAAAACGGTTCGATGCAATTGAAGGTTGTGGCCACTCGTAAAGAGGGCTTCAAAGCTCCGATCACGTTGCTGTTCCCATTCGCTCCGCCAGGGATCGGAGCGGCACCGTCGGTCACGATTCCCGAAGGCCAGAACGAAGCTGTGTACCCGATCAACGCCGCCGCCAATGCACAGGTCGGTAAGTGGCGCGTCTTCGTGCTCGGCTATGCTGAAATCGGCGGAGCTGCGTATTCATCGACACAGCTCGGCAATTTGGAAGTCAGTGCTCCGTGGGTCACTTTTGCCATGGAACGTGCCGCCGTCGAACAAGGCCAACCGACCGAAGTCGTCTGCAAGGTTGATGTGGCGACACCCTTTGAAGGGAGCGCCAACGTGCAACTCGTCGCGCTGCCGAACAAGGTTCTCTCGCAACCACTGCAATTCACGAAGGACACGAAAGAACTGGTTTTCAAGGTCACGACCGAGAAGGACAGCCCCGCGGGTAAGCACGGCATCTTTGGCGTCGTGGCCATCACGGCGAACGGCGAACCAGTGACGCACAACGTCGGCGGTGCCGAACTCCGGATTGACGTGCCGCTCCCGCCAAAGCCGAACACGCCTGTCCCGATGCCAATGCCAGCGGTCGCCGCTGTGACACCGACACCGATGCCGGCAGCAGCAGCACCTCCAAAGCGACTCAGTCGATTAGAACAACTTCGCGAAGACGCCAAGGTGAAAGCCGTGCAAGGTAAGTAAGCGAGATCACCAATTCCGCCAGCCAGAGAAACCAGTTTTTCATTGAGGATCGAGCTCATGCGATTTGCCAAGATATTGTCAGCGTCGGCAGCGCTTCTTGTTGCGGGCGTGTTGGCTGCTTCGAGCGTGTTGGCTCAGGAACCCGTCCCGGTTTCCATTGCCGTTTATCCTCCGAACGCGCACATCAACACGATTCGGGATCGGCAGTCGATCGTCGTGCAGGCGACGTATGCCGATGGGATCACTCGCGACGTTACCAAAACAGCGACGTTTGCCTTTGCCAATCCGGCGCTCGTGAAGTTTGAGAATCACACGATGTATCCGGTTGCTGATGGCAAGACGGAACTCAAAGTGGACTTTGGCGGGAAGTCGGTCGTCGTGCCGGTTGAGGTTGTGCAGGCGACGGCGGATCGGACGATCTCGTTCAAGCTCGACATTATGCCGGTGTTCATGAAGGCCGGTTGCAATACCGGATCGTGTCACGGAGCGGCTCGCGGCAAAGACGGCTTTCGGCTCTCGCTATTCGGCTTTGACCCGGATGGAGACCACTATCGGCTGACTCGAGAGATTCCCGGACGCCGCATCAATCTGGCGCTGCCAGCGGAAAGTTTGATTGTAGAAAAAAACACAGGCGTCGTGCCACATACGGGAGGCAAGCGGTACGAACCAAATAGTGAACTCAATCAAACAGTGGTTCGTTGGCTGGACGCAGGGGCTCCGAATGATCAAGGCGAAGTGCCGAAGGTGCTTGCTGTAGAACTTTATCCACCCAGTGCGGTGCTTGACGGCGAAGGAGCCACGCAGCAGATCACTGTCCGAGCGAAGTACTCAGACGGTACCGATCGCGACGTCACCTCGCTGGCGTTCTTCATGACGAACAACGACACCTCGGCAGGCGTCTCGCAGCAAGGTCTCGTCACGGCCGGCAAGCGCGGCGCGGCGTTTTTGATGGCGCGCTTCGAGACCCACACAGTCGGCTCACACTTCATCACGCTGCCGAAAGGTTTCCAGTACACAGCTCCGCAATTGGCAGAAAACAACTACGTTGATCATCTCGTTTACGAAAAACTCAAGCGGCTGCGGATCAACCCTAGCGACATTTGCACCGACGAAGAATTCCTCCGCCGAGCGAGCCTCGACATCGCGGGTGTGCTGCCGACGATCGAGGACCACACGAAATTCATGACTTCGACTGATCCGAAGAAGCGCGACGTGCTCGTCGATGAGTTGCTCGGTCGTAAAGAGTTCGTCGAGATGTGGGTGATGAAGTGGGCCGAGTTGCTGCAAATTCGCACGAACCAGCAGATCACCACAAAGCCGATGCTGCGGTACTACGAATGGCTTCAAGAACGCATCGCCAAGAACATGCCGATGGACCAGATGGTTCGCGAGCTGCTCTCGGCGAAAGGAGGGACGTTCGCAAATGCCGCAACCAACTATTACCAGATCGAACGAGACACGCTGAAGACTTCCGAAAACGTCGCTCAGGTCTTCATGGGGATGCGGATTCAGTGTGCTCAATGCCACAACCATCCGTTTGACCGCTGGACGATGGATGATTACTACAGCTTCGCTGCGTTCTTCTCGCAAATCGGTCGCAAGCAAGGTGAAGATCCGCGTGAGATCATCATTTTCAACGCCGGTGGCGGCGACGTGAAACATCCGGTCGGCGGCCGAGTCATGGCTCCGAAGCTCCTTGGCGGCGCGGTCCCCGATGTCGCGGGCAAAGATCGTCGCGACGTCATGGCCTCGTGGCTGGCATCGAAAGAGAACCCGTACTTCGCAAAGAACCTCGCGAACATCGTCTGGGCTCACTTCTTCGGCCAAGGAATCATTGACCAGGTGGATGACGTCCGAGTTAGCAATCCGCCGTCGAATGCCGAACTGATCGACGAGCTCGGCAAGAAATTCACTGAGTACAATTACGACTTCAAGAAGCTGGTCCGCGACATCTGTACAAGCCGCATCTACCAACTTGCCACGAAGACCAACGAGACGAACGCTCTCGACGAACGCAACTTCTCGCACGCGACGCTGCGACGCATTCGCGCCGAAGTGCTGCTCGACATCGTCAATCAAGTGACCGACGTGAAGGAAAAATTCAACGGCCTGCCTATCGGCTCGCGAGCCGTGCAGATTGCCGACGGCAACACTTCCACGTACTTCCTACAAACCTTCGGTCGAGCCAGTCGCGACAGCGTTTGCTCATGCGAAGTGAAGATGGAACCAAACCTGTCGCAAGCTCTGCACATGCTCAACGGCGATACCGGCAACGCCAAAATTCAGCAAGGAACCCTGATCGACCGCCGCCTCAAAGAAGGCAAAACGCCGCCGCAAATCATCGAAGAAATTTACCTCCGCACGTTGACTCGCAAACCGACAGAAAAAGAAATGGCTGCCCTCAACGGTGTCCTCGTGAACGAAAAAGATCCAAAACCGGTTCTCGAAGACATTTTTTGGTCGCTGTTGAACTCGCGTGAGTTCGTGTTCAACCACTAATCGCGGAGTGACTTCGCCATGCCGAAGCCTCAAAAAACTTGGCGTGAGAAACTCGTTGATGACAAGAGCCTGCCGAAGGTCTCAGTCATTGAGAGCAAGTTGTTGAAACGTTGGAGCGAAGGAACGGTCGCTATTCCGGCTTCGCGAGAAGTAGACGAGGTCATGAAGGCAGTCCCCAAGGGACGCCTAATCACGACAGTGGAGGTCCGAGAGAAGGTCGCCAAGAAGCACAATGCCACGGTGACCTGCCCGATGTGTTGCGGCATCGTTGCGGATTATGAGCGTTGTTTGGTTTCTGGCAGTTCGACCGGTCGAGCGAAGGTCAGCGGTCAGGCAAGCTCAAAGGAAAGACTTGCAAAATTTGCCGGTCGAGGTCGATAGAGGAAGTGGCGAAGAGTTTCCGGAATGTGACGAGTTTTTTTCAACACAGAAGGACAAAGAATCTCGCAGGGGGTTCCTCCGTGCTCTCTGTGCCTCAGTGTTGAAGCTTGGGTTTGGAGTTGAAGGACATGACAGTGCAATTCAAGCAATGGTTTAGCAGTGTGGTTGTGCTTGGTGGGTTGTTGGGCGGGAGTTTCGTCGCCAACTCACAAGCGGCCGATGCTCCGAAGGTCACTTACGCCGATCATGTTTTGCCGATTCTGCGAGCTAAGTGCTTGAGTTGCCACAATACGGATAAGAAAAGTGGTGGGCTCGATCTATCGAACTTCACGGCCGTAAAGACGGGTGGTGGGTCGGGCGAAATTTTTGATCCGGGTAATTCTGGTGCGAGCATTCTGTGGAAGGTGATCAACCACGAAGAAGAGCCGAAGATGCCGCCCAACAGCGACAAGCTGCCGGCTGACATGCTTGCGGTCATCAAAAATTGGATCGACGGCGGAGCACTCGAGACGTTGGGCAGCAAGGCGCTCGCCAGCAAGAAGCCGAAGATGGACTTGAAGCTCACCGCTGCTCCGACCGTGCGTCCAGAAGGTCCGCCGCCGATGCCGGGACGGATGAGCCTTGCTCCAGTTGTGCGCACGAAAACGACGACGGCTATCACCAGCCTTGCGGTCAATCCGTGGTCGCCGCTCGTGGCCGTGCCCGGTCAGAAACAAGTTTTGCTGTACAACACGGCGACACTCGAATTGCTCGGCGTACTGCCGTATCCGGAAGGGATTCCGCAGGTACTCAAGTTCAGCCGCAACGGGAGCCTGTTGATGGCCGCAGGCGGACATGCAGCCGCTCAGGGCAAGGTTGTCATCTTCAATGTGCGAACCGGTGAACGAGTCACCGAAGTTGGTGATGAACTCGACACGGTCCTTGCGGCAGATATCTCCCCCGATCAATCGCTGATCGCACTCGGTGGCTCCGCGAAGATGATTCGCGTGTACTCAATCGCCGATGGGGCGAAACTATGGGAGTCGAAGAAGCATACTGACTGGGTCACATCTTTGGCGTTCGCACCGGACAGCGTGTTGCTCGCGACTGGTGATCGGAACGGTGGAGCGTTCGTTTGGGAGGCCGAAACTGGTCGTGAATTCCATACGCTGAAAGCTCATACGGCAATGATTACTGGTTTCTCGTGGCGGCTCGATTCCAACATCCTCGCGTCGTGCAGCGAAGACACGACCGTGCGTCTGTGGGAGATGGAAAACGGCGGCAACGTGAAAGGCTGGGGAGCACACGGAGTCGGAGCATCTTCCGTCGATTTCGCTCGCGACGGCCGCATCATTTCCGCTGGCCGCGACCGAGTCGTGAAAATTTGGGATCAGAACGGTACTGCCGTGCGAGCCTTCGAGGCGATGGGAGACATCGCCCTGGCTTGCGTGATTTGTAACGAAACAAACCGCGTCATCGGAGCCGATTGGACCGGAGCGATCCGCGTCTGGAACGCCGTTGACGGCGTGAAGATCGGCGACCTAACACCGAACCCGCCGACGCTCGAAGAGCGTCTGGCCGCTGCGAATGCCGCCGTGCAAGCGACAACTGCCGAAGCGAAGACCGCAGCGGATGGATATGTCGCGGCTCAAGCCGCTGCTGACAAAGCGAAGGCCGATCTCAACACGGCCAACACGAAGATGGCTGAACTGACGGCGGTCGTTACCGACACGACTGCCGCTGCGGTGAAGAGCAAAGAAGTCATCGCCGTCGCGCAAGCTGTTCACGATGCTGCTGCGAAGGTTGTGGCGGTGCTCGATCCTGTTGTTCCGGCGTTGAACGACTCAGTGACGAAAGGGACGGAGGCCGCTGCGAAGAATGCTGAAGACAAAGAAGTTGCCGCCGCTGTCGCCGCGTTGAAAGCGTTGTTGGACAACCGAATCACCACGCTGACCAACAATAAGAAAGTTGTCGCGGACAAAGTCGTCGAATTAACCAAGGGCAAAGAACTACTCGTTGCTCAAGAAAAACTGATCACCGACAGTAACGTCGCGATCGAAGCGGTCAAAAAAACGATCCCCGATCTGACAGTTGCCGATAAAACGATGACTGAGAAAGCGGTCGCCGCGAAAGCGGTTGCCGACGCCGCGAACGTGAAGTTCGCCGCTTCTCAGCAGCAAGTCGCTCGCTGGACCGCTGAGATCGACTTCGCCATGAAATTGCGAGTGCTCAGTGAGAAGCAAGCTCTCGCCGCTCCGCTCGTCGCGATCTCAGAGGAAGCGCTCGCGGCTGTCAACAAGATGAAGGCTGATGTTGCTGCCGCTCAGCAAGTGGTCGCGACGTCCCAGACGAACGTCGATAACGCCAATGCCGCTGTCGCCGCTGCCAAGCAAGTTCTAAGCACCGCAACCGCTGAACATGCCGCGATCACCACCACCGTTGCTGGTCTCGAAGCCGCAATTCCGGCGCTCAAAGACGCTCAAGCCAAAGGAGCTGAAGCCGCCGCTAAAACTCCGACCGACAAGGAACTCGCCGCTGCTGCCGAGATGCTTAAGGCTGTTCTCGAAAAACAAATGGCAAGCTTAGCCGCGATGAAAGCCATGCTTGCCGAGAAGGCAGTCGCTGTTGAAAAGGCGAAAGTCATCGTCAGTGAAATGGAAAAGAAAACCACTGATGCCGTCGCCGTACTCACCGCCGCGAATGCTAAAGTCGGCGAACTCACCGCCGCGATGAAGCCCATCGAAGACCAGTTCGCTTCGGCCAGACAAGCGGCTGATCAAGCACTGCAACCCGTCACCGCGTTGCTGCAAGAGATTCAGAGGCTGAGAGAAGTGAAATTGTAGTCGAAATTATTCATCGTCTCTTCTGAAAATAAGCGGTGTGCCGCTCAGTGACCTGACGCGTGAGTGGAGCGAGCCGTTGTGTCCCCCTCACGGATGCGTCGGGTGACATTCGAGTCGTGAATAACCCCGGACCATGCGACGAAGCTGCAACGCGGCTGACGTGTCTTGCGCCAGCGCGGACACGAGACACGCTCGCTACGAACTCCGCGCCGTGTGACAACGTCTTCGTATCGGCAAGCTGCCGATGTCGCGCTTTCTGCAAAAGTCTCAAAAAATTGACAAGACTTGGCGCGTCATTGCGAAGAACTCCGGTTGAGGCCATTTGAGCCTGCGACTTTTCTTTGGCCTGAGTGAATGGGAGACCGGCGATGATCAAGCAAGCGATTTACGGTGTGGCGACAGTGGGAGCATTGGCCAGCTTCGTGTTTGGACGAGATGTGGTGAGTTACGCACGAACCTGGGGCACCTCGGTTCGACAGACTGTGAAGCGGGAAGTCCCAATCGACTTTGAGGTGGCACGGGCTCGTGAGTTGGTTGAGCAACTCATCCCCGACATCCGCAATTGCATGCACGTCATCGCCGAACAAGAGGTCGATGTCGAAAACCTCACCGGCGAACTGGCTCGCAAAGAAGCTGATTTGACCACGCAGAAGGAGGTCATCCTCTCGAGACAAACTAATCTGAAAACCGGGCAAGCGAGCTTCACGATCGCCGGGCATACTTACTCTGCCGATCAAGTGCGAACCGATCTGGCGAAACGGTTTGATCGGTTCAAAGTCTCGGAAGAGACGCAGAAGAAAGAGAAGCAGGTTTTGGATGCTCGGCAGAAGGCGCTGACCGCGAATCGCGAAAAGCTGGACAACATGCTGGCGGCGAAGACGGATCTTGAACTGCAACTGGAGCAACTCGAAGCCCGCCTGAAGATGGTTCAAGCCGCCGAGACGATCAGCACCGTCAGCATCGACGACAGCCAATTGACTCGAATGAAGAAGCTGATTCGTGAGCTCAACAAACAACTGGATGTCCGCGAAAAAGTGATGGCCACAGACGGCAAACTGACCGATCTGATTCCCGCTGAATGGCAGAGTACCGCTCCGAAAGATCTCGAAGCTCAGATCGAAGCCCACTTCAGCCCGCAGGCCGATACGTCAGAATCGAAGCCGGAGCAAAAGGTCGTCAAGCTGGATGCGCTGCGGCCGTAATGCGATTGAGTTGCTTGTAGGTAGCCGTCACGCTCCGCGTGACGAGCCGAGCGCTTGCCAACGCCTAGCGAAGCCGACCGGCTCATCACATGAAGCGTGATGGCTACGTTGATTAGGTCGCGAATGAGACGGGCGAGTGGTCCTGCTCGCCGGAATGCCTTCCATCATGCTCAGCTTTCTCCGTCATCCACTGGTTACGAATCGCGCTTCGACGCATGGCGCGATGTTCGTGGTTTGGATCGACGGAGTGGGTTGTTTCTGGATCAGTTTGCAGGACCGCCTCTCGATTGGTGGGCCGTACACGTCGTCGGCCAAACCGCTTGATCCGCTTGAGGCAGCGGACATCGCCATTCTCTCCGACTTGAAGCGACAACATGCGACGATTGTGCGATCGGGTGAAGGGTATTTGCTGGAGGCCAACGGTTCGGTGCGAGTGTCCGGACGAGATGTCGTTGATCGTGCGGCGTTGAGTGACGGCACGGTCATTGAACTTGGTCGCAGTGTGCATTTACGGTTTCGGCAGCCGTCGGCGTTGAGCTTATCAGCGCGGCTCGACTTCTTCAGCGATCATCGTCCGGCTCAAACGGTCGATGGAGTCATATTGCTGGCGGACACCTGCCTGCTTGGATCGAGTGACGAGAATCACATCGTCTGCCCTGATTGGCCCGGGCAAGTGTTGCTCGTGCGGCAAGAGGGCGAATTGTGGTGTCGGTCGCGAATGAAGATATCGGTCAACGGACAGCACATCGGAAGTGGACAAAAATTGGTGTCTGGCGATGTGGTTTCGAGCGACGAGTTGCGGTTTCGGATAGAGAAGCGAAAACCGATTTAGACGTCATTGAACGCCCCAATAACACCTTGGAGTTAGCACAAGTGAATAGTACGACGCGCCAGCGAGTGGTTCAAAATGAAAACCACTCGTTGGCGCGTCGTGCTTGCTGGCGATGCGTCAAACCGTCGGCTATTTGTGATAGCCCAAACCGGCCATGACGTTATACAGCTCTTCGTAGGTGATGAACCGACGACGGTGCAGCAGCTTATATTGGTCGATTGCTTCGGCCAATTCCTGAGCATCGGGGTTTAGATACGTGTGACCATCGCGGAATTGGCGGCGATCCGGAGCTCCACCGGGGCGACCGTCATCTTCGGCTCGGCGATCCATGAAAGTGACTTGCTTCTGCTCTAACATTTGGGTCATTAGCATGCTCCTGAAGTGTTCGACCGAATGAACCTAGGCCACGCGGCGTGGTCGAGCAAACGGGCGTCGCGCAGGGTTGGGCAGATTTTTGCCCTTGGCCGTCAGTGGCTGCGGAATTCCGTGGAATCCCTCCAACTGGCGCGTCCGACACAACAGGAAGACGCTTCGTTCCGCGATCTCCTTTTCGCATCGACTGCGAGCCAATATGAAAATCACTGTTCTTGGTGGCGGCGGTATGGCAACGGCTTGTGCGATTGTGCTGGCCGAACATCCCGACCAAACCGTCTCAATCTGGGCGAGAAACCCCGACTTCGCGCGCGACATGGCGACGCTTCGGTTCAATCGCCGCTTGTTGCCGGAGGTGAGAATTCCGGACGCGATTGAAATTACTTCAGACATCGCCGCCGCCGTGAAGAACGCAGACGTGCTCGTCGCTGCGATCCCGACTGCTTACTTGCGACAAGCACTGACCGACATCGCCGATCGTCTTCCTGTTGGCATTCCCGTCATCAGTACGATCAAAGGTTTGGAAAACGAGACGTTCGCACGCCCGTCGCAGGTCATCACCAGTGTGCTCGGATCGCGACCGGTCGCTGTGCTCGGCGGGCCGTGTCACGCAGAAGAAGCCGCTCGACGATTGCCCGCCAGCGTCGTGATTGCCAGTGATGATGTCGCTTTTGCCGAACAGGTTCAGAGGCTGTTCAACACCGAGCGATTCCGGGTCTATACGAATCGCGACATCGTCGGCGTTGAACTCGCCGGAGCGTTGAAGAACGTCATCGCGATCGCGGCCGGGATCTGCGATGGGCTCGGTTACGGCGACAACGCCAAGTCCGCGCTGATCACGCGCGGCCTCGCCGAGATGACTCGTTTCGGTCGCGCGATGCAGGCGGACGAGCGGACGTTCTTCGGACTCGCGGGGCTCGGCGATCTCATCACCACGTGCGTCAGCCGACATGGTCGCAATCGCGGAGTCGGCGAGCGGCTTGGCAAAGGGGAGTCGATCACCGACATCCTCGCCAGCATGACCGCAGTTGCTGAAGGAGTGACCACCGCTCGCAGCATCCACAACCTTGCGCGAGCGCAGGGGATCGACATGCCGATCACGCGTGAAGTCTTCGCGGTGTTGTTTGAAGGCAAGTCTCCGGCTGCGGCAACGGACTCGCTGATGCAACGCCCAGCGCGGGGAGAGTGAGCGCATCTCGTAGAACGGTTTGAAAAACCGTTCTACGAGATGCGCTGCTCATCATTCGCGGATGCTTGGTCCGGAAATTCAACGGGAATCAATGCTGAACCGCGCCACCAGCGGACAATTCCCAAGAGAATGCTCAGTAGCACAAACGAGACGGTGGCGAGAATTGCCAAGCTGGGGATGTCGCCAAACAGCTTGCGGATCGACACGCGCGGAGTCGGTTCCCATTGCCAAATCCATTTCCAGAAAAACATCACGATCAACGCGGCCACACTGAGGTACGGCCCGTACGGAACATACGAGCGATTGACCATCGTCTTCACGACCACGCCGACGAAGATCCCACAGAACGGTGCAAACAAAAAGACAAACACCATCGGCTGCCAACCGAGGAAGCTGCCGATCATCGCCATCAAAGTGACATCGCCGAGCCCCATCGCCTCTTGTCCAAGCACGACCGATGAGACCAACCGTGACAGCCACGTGATCCCGGCTCCCGATATGGCACCGGCGACACTCCACACCAATCCATGCCAATGCGGATGTTGCTTGATCCATTCAGGAATCTCTGGCCCTATCACGGCGACGAGTGGATGATTCCAGTCCACCCAAAAGTGAATGAGCTGCGCATCACCGGAAGCTGTCGCGAGGATCGCTCCGAAAAGCGTTCCAGGGTACGTAATCCAATCAGGAATGATGTATTCACGCAAATCGGTCGCAGTCGCGGTGATCAACAAGGCGAGTAACACGAAATGGGACAGCAAGCGTCCATTTCGCCAAAAGAGAGACGGGACAACTTCGTGAATTCGTTGCCCCTCCATCGCGACGATGGCAAACGCTCCCAACGCAAATAGACTGCCAGTGATCAACGTCGCTACCAGTGTTTCGCGTCGTCGCGGCGGTTCGTCACACAGCCGATTCGCCCACGCGGCGAGCAGCGGTCCCAATGCCAAGCCAACGACGAACGCAATCGCGGACAACAGACACGCTTCGTTGGCCGCGAGATGAAAGAAACCGTTGGGGACAAGTTGCACGAGGCTCGCATCCTGTTTGAGCGATTCGATTGGCACACGCCATGCGATAAGATACCGCTGAGCCGATGCCAGTTCCATTCGCCGAGGTGGCGAGGAGGCGATTCGGTGACATCAAGCGAAATGCTCACATGGCAGCCCACGCAACTGCCATCCATACCAACGGAGGTTTGACGCAAATGAAGACTCTGATTAGCGCTCGGCTGATTCTTGCGGGTATTTTATTGCTCGTGACTGGCAGCTTTTCATTCGCCGACGAGGCGACACCACCCACCACAACTGAGGTCGCGGCACCGGCGGCTCCCCCAAAACTCGACACCGGCGATACCGCTTGGATGCTTGTGTCGTCGGCACTCGTGCTGATGATGACGGCACCGGGATTGGCTTTGTTTTACGGAGGTTTGGTTCGCAAGAAAAATATCCTCGGCGTCATGATGCAGTGCATCTTCCTGATGGGAATGATGTCCACAATCTGGATGCTTTGGGGCTACAGCATCGCGTTCGACAAAGGGATCGCTGGGGGCTTTTGCGGCGGGTTCGGAGCCGTGATGCTCAACGGACTGTTGCCTGAATTTGGAAAGGAAGTTCCGCACGCGGCCAGCATTCCGGACCTGCTCTTCATGGTCTATCAGATGATGTTCTTTATCATCACTCCAGGCTTGATCTGCGGCGCGTTTGCAGAACGAATGAAGTTCAGCGCGATGGTTCTTTTCTGTGCCTTGTGGGGCACGTTCGTGTATTGTCCGGTGGCTCACTGGGTCTGGGCGGCTGACGGCTGGTTGTTCTCTGGGAAGTATCTCGCACTCGACTTTGCTGGCGGCACGGTCGTGCATTTGACGTCGGGAGTTTCAGCGTTGCTCTGTGCGTTGATGCTGGGCAAGCGATTGGGCTTCGGCCAAGAACCGATGCCTCCACACAATTTGACTTACACCTTTATCGGTGCGACGATGCTGTGGGTCGGTTGGTTTGGTTTCAATGCGGGGAGTGCGTTGGCGGCGAGTCCGCAAGCGGTCTATGCCTTTGTGGCGACGCACTTGGCGGCAGCGACTGGCACGCTGGCTTGGGCCGGCATCGAATGGGTCAAACGCGGAAAGCCGAGCATTCTCGGAGCTTGCTCTGGAGCTGTCGCGGGACTCGTTTGCGTGACTCCGGCTGCTGGGTTCGTAACGCCAGGTTCGGCGATGATTTTGGGGGTTGTCGCGGGGATCGTCTGCTACTTTGCTTGCACGACGATTAAATCGAAGTTCGGTTACGACGACTCGCTCGATGCGTTCGGCGTGCATGGCGTCGGTGGATTTGTGGGAGCGATCCTCACCGGTGTCTTTGCCACGAAGCATGTTTCCGGCGACGCACTGAAGTCTGGACTGCTGGAAGGAAATTCGCAGCAGGTCATCAATCAGTTGATTGGTGCGGGAGCGGCGCTCGCTTTGGCGTTGGTCGGAACCTTCATCATTCTGAAGGTTGTCGATGCACTGGTTGGCTTGCGTGCCAGCCAAGATGACGAAATTCAAGGGCTCGACCTCAGCCAGCATGGCGAGGAAGGCTACATCTTTTACTAACCGTCGAGCTTGTTGCGTCACATCGGTCGGGAGAACGGACAGCACGTTCTCCGCCGTCCGAATTGAGTCACTTCACGCAGTCGGCGGGGAGCATCGCCGTGAAAAAAATCGAGGCCATCATCCGTCACTTCAAATTGGAAGAAGTGACGGATGCGCTGATCCAGTTGGGGATTTCTGGAATGACTGTGACAGACGTGCGTGGGAACGTTCATCGCCGGTCAGCCGACAATCCCGCCAACGGTTCTGCGGAATTTTTGCCGAAAGTTGTGTTAGAAGTCATCGTCCCAATCGAGCAAGTTCGACCGATCGTCGATACGATCCAGCGAGTCGCTCGTACGGGACAAAGTGGCGATGGCAAGATCATGGTCAGCGATTTGGTGGGAGTGATTCACATTCGGACGGGTGAAAAACTTGATGCAACGCTGGCCGTCTCCGCATGAAGAGTGATGTTTTCAGACAACGCAGAATCCGCCAGAATCATTACAACCGCATTCGCACGCCGAAGTTCATTGCTCGGCGAACGCTTAATCAGGAGCAGCTCATGAAAAAGATCGAAGCCATTATCCGTCACTACAAACTCGAAGAGGTCAAGAACGCGTTGACCGAAGCGGGCATTCAAGGCATGACCGTCAGCGAAGTTCGCGGCTTCGGACGACAGCGAGGTCACAAAGAAACGTATCGCGGTGCGGAATACACCGTCGATTTCTTGCCGAAGGTCAAATTGGAAGTCGTCGTCGATGACGGCGAGTTGCAAAAGGCGATCGAGACCATCACCAGTCACGCTCGCACGGGCCAAATCGGTGACGGCAAAATTTTCGTCTCGCCGCTCGACGAGGTCATCCGCATTCGCACCGGCGAGCAAGGAGGCGGTGCGATTTAACGGCGTCGAGGCGGTGACTTCGTAGAACGGTTTTTCAAACCGTTCGTGGTTGCTTCTCGTTGATCAAACTGGCCGAACGGTTTGAAAAACTGTTCTACAAAAGGACGCCGCTTTCAACACAGAAGTGGCGTCCTTCTCTCTTTGATGACGGCCTGACTATTCCGAGTAGGCCGCGTTTCGGGAAAACGCTCAACTATGCCAACGACGACCACGTTGTCTGTTGCTGATGCCGCCAAGTTGGAAGAGTTGCGTGCTCGCGTGGCTGAGATTCGGGCTCATGCGCAAGACCAATTTCAGCGATTCGCCAGCGGCATTCAGACCGCGACAATCTTGGCTGACAGCTTCCGAGATTTTGTGCTCGAACAATGGTCCTGCGCGCTGAAGTCGGCGGTCTTTCCCGAGGTTGCCGTTCGATTGGAAAAAGAATCGGCCATCGTCGCAGTTGGCGGGACCGGGCGATGTGAACTCGCTCCGTACTCAGACATCGACCTGTTGTTTCTCTGTCAGCCGAACCTCGCAACAGACTTTCAGAAAGTTGCGAATCAATGCTTGCGCAGTTTGTGGGATGCGGAGTTAAAGCTTGGACACAGCGTTCGCACGCCGCGTGATGCGATCACGATGGCGTTGACGGAGCCGCAGTTCGCGACCTCGCTCGTCGAAATGCAAACGATGTGGGGTTCGGCGGACCTCGTCGCGAAGTTGAAACGTTCGTTCGAGCGGTCGGTTATTCGCTCACGTCGTTCCGCGTTCTTTGAGATGTGTGTCGCTGCCCGCGAAGAAGAGCTGACGAAGAACGGCGGAGCGATTCAACAGCTTGAACCGGACATCAAATACTCGCGAGGCGGATTGCGCGATCTGCATTTGTTGCGCTGGATCGGCTTCGCGTTGTACGAGACTCCGGATATCGACTCGCTGCGATTGAAAGGGGCGTTGTCTCGCGAGGACGCTCACAAGCTGATTCACGCACACGAATTCTTGGCACGCATCCGCATGGAGTTGCACTTCTCAGCGGGAAGGCCGCAAGATCGGCTGACGCGCGATGAGCAATTGCGAATCGCCGGCGAACGAAATATCGCACGGACTCCCGGTCAAAGTCCCGTCGAACGCTTTATGCAGGAGTACTTTCAGCACACGACTGCCGTGGTGGAAATCGTGCGGCGGTTCATTTCGCGACATCGCCAACGCCCCTTCAAGCAGTGGCTCGTGGACTCACTATTGACTCGACGACAAGACGGTTCTTTTCTCATCAGCCCGACTCGCTTGGATGTTCTGACGCGGCGAATGAGTGCCGTCTGCTCGGACTTGCGCAGCGTGTTGCAGTTGTTTCAGACTGCGGCCAGAAATCACGTGCAGATCGCTCCGCGAGTACTCGAGCGGATTCGTTTGGAGGCACCGCAATTCAGCCGAATGCTCGACGCGGGACATTCCGAGTTGTTCCTGTCGATCCTCGAACCGCGCGGCACGTTGGGGACAACATTGCGAGCGATGTATGAGTGCGGTGTGTTGGAAGTCGTGCTGCCGGAGTTCACTCGCGTCCGGTGTCTGCTGCAATTCAACGCCTATCACAGTTACACCGTCGATGAGCACACGCTGCGTGCGATGGAAGTGATCGAATCATTCGAGCACGATTCCGGCCCGATCGGTGCGGCATATCGTGACATCAAACTAAAGCCGGTGCTACATCTTGCGTTGTTGTTGCACGATGTCGGTAAAGGGGGCCTTGAAGATCACAGCGAACTCGGACGTGACATTGCTGATCGAATCGCCGTGCGACTTGGTTTGCCTGAACCTCATCGCGACTTGCTGAAGTTCCTGATCCTCAAGCATCTCGTCATGGCGGACATCGCTTTCCGACATGACACGTCGGACCCCGGCGAACTGAATCGCTTCAGTCACATGGTCGGCAGTCCGGAATGGCTGACGATGCTTTATGTCCTGACCGTCGCCGATATCTCCGCCGTCGGCCCAGACATTTGGAACGATTGGAAAGCAGGCTTGCTGACCGATTTGTATGGCCGCTCAATGTTGATCCTCAGCGGTAAGCATCCGCGATTCTTGGAAGAACAACGGCTGCAAAAAGTTCGCGAGCATGTTTCGGTCAAACTCATTCCGACGGCGGCGTCCGACGACGAACGCACGCAATCAGCTCGCTGGCTCGACAAGCAACTCAACGAGTTTCCCGCCCATTATCTCACCGGAACCGCGAGCGATCGCATCGCTGCCGACCTCGAAATCATTCGCCGATTGCCGCCCGGTGAGATCGTCGTGGAAGGAAGTTACGAGGCTGACGATACCGTTGAGTACCGCATCGTTCTCGACGCTCAGCATTCCGAAGGCTGCTTT
This sequence comes from Planctomycetaceae bacterium, assembly GCA_043738805.1. Lineage (GTDB taxonomy): Bacteria > Planctomycetota > Planctomycetia > Planctomycetales > Planctomycetaceae > SXKJ01. The sequence goes on from JAYUFI010000999.1 coordinate 15,883, forward strand.
CATCGAATCGCGGGGACGTTGACCTCACAACGTTTGGCGATTCTCTCCGCACAAATCTGCACGACCGCTGACGGCATCGTGGTCGATGTGTTTCGAGTCCGCGATGACGACTTCGTCGGCACCGTCCCACCGGAACGCATGGAGCAAATCGGCAAAGCGATTCGGCAAGTGCTCCGCAAAGAGGTCAAAGTCGAGGAAGCGTTTCAACGCTCCCGGCGTTTCAGTTGGAAGAACACGAAGGCACCGATCTCGGATCTCGCCAATCGAGTCACGATCGACAACGACTCATCGGAGCGATGCAACATCGTCTGCGTTTTCGCTCACGACCGCCCCGGCCTGCTCTACACAATCAGCCGAGCGATCTACCGTCTGGAACTGTCGATCGACTTGGCCAAGATCGCGACGCACTTCGATCAAGTGCTCGACGTCTTCTACGTCACCGATCGTGCGGGCCATAAAATTTTGGATCAACCGCGATTGGCCTCGCTGCAAATGGAACTCAACAACACGCTCGCGGAATTCGACGCGACGGGGCATCACAAGTTCGTCGGTTGAGATTTCGGGATTACAGTGGACGACAATCATTCGTCGGGTGCGTGATTGACAAGACTGATGTCCCATCGGTCGTATTGGTCCCATAAGCCGCGCGAGTATTCAACGTTGTACTCGTTGTTTGGCCGTCATGATCACATAATCGCGGACCTCGCGGGCTTCGACTTCGGCGAGCACGAAGGGCAAGTTGTTGAGATACCACTCCGCATTTTTTGTGACCAAAAACAGCTTTCCGCCAGGTTTAAGTGCTCGCGCCGCTGCTTCGACAAAGATTTTCGCGATTGCCCAATTCGAGTAGTACGGCGGATTGGCCATCACGATGTCGAACGTCCCCGGAAGCGGAATGAGCCCCTCGGCGTCTAATTGAGTCGAGAGGGTCGAAGTTTCGTCTTCCGTTTCAGTGACAACGCCGGGCGAATCCTCTTTCAGCAAAACCTCCGCTTTCTTAGCGCCCGCCTTTTTAGCAGCAGCCTTCTTGGCGACCGCCTTGCTGAGTTCGCCTTTTGTGGGAAAGGTAATGGGAATCAGTTTCGGCAAGCGGTTGAGAACCCGCAGGCCGTTCATTTCGGCGCTACGAACCGTGCATTCTAACGCTCGCGGGTTTGAATCAACGGCATGAACGTGAACACGAGGGGCTCGCAACGCGAGCGCGATGCCGACGGTTCCCGCTCCGCAGCCGATATCGAGAATTCGCATCCCCGCTCGCACAGCTTTCGTCGGTGTCATCGTCGCTTCGAGCAGCGCACGCGAGCCGACATCTAATTCGCGATGACTAAAAACGCTGGGCCGACTGATCGCTTTGACGATTCGTTCGCCATCACGAAAAGCGAATTCAGCGGTGAAGTCGCGGACTCGTTTGAGTGACTCAGTCTTGGTTGCCGTGTATATCAAACCGTGAGTGTGCGGCCGAGTCGCGACCTTATCGAACAGTAATTCGAGTTGCTCTTTGATCCACTTATCGCGCGGGTTGTTCGTGCTGACAAACATTTTGCCGCCGAGTTTGAGTCGCTCGTATCCCTGTTGCATCAGCTCACGAGTGAGTTCCGCTTCGCCTTGCTTGAGAAACGGCAGGGCGACGGTGTCGAACTCTCCGGCTGGAAAATCGGTCTCGCAGACGATCGAAAGATTCGGACGCCCCTCGCAAACTTGAGCGCGAGCCTGTTCCGCCAAGAAGACGTCCAGATAAAAACAGACAACGCTTGATTCCGGCAAACGGTCGGCGATCGCTGCCGCCAGCGGGGCGCGAGTCAGCGAAGTACACAAAATGCGTTCGCCTTCGATCTCGTCCACAACGCTTATCAACACCGAGTCTTTTGACGGCTTCGGCTGACGTTGAATTTCTCGCTTAGACGCTTTGCGGCCTGGTCCTTTTTTCGGTCGTGGCTTTTGTGGCATCGTCTTGTCTTGTGGCCCCTTGATTCAGTGATTGCAACTTGTGCGACATTCAAAAAGGCATTTGACCGATGCTCACGAATTTCGCCAGTGACTCGCGAACTTTGTTTGATGCTCAATGAAAAAGCCCGGCGGTATTTCACAGCCGGGCTTTTTCGTTTGGGACAGACATTGCTCGCGACAAATTATTTTTGGGCGGCTTGTGGATTCCGCAACAGCGTCGCGTAATCGAGGGATATTTGTAGCACTTCATTGTTGTAGGTTTCGTCGGCGAAGATCGGCGTGTCGCTGCCGCGAGTTGACGGGTCTTCGATGTCCGCTTCGGTCTGTTCTTTTTTGTTCTGGCTCCGCTCTGCCTTCAAGACCGACTCATTCAAGGAGATACTCTTGCGACTTTTGCGGACGACATAACGTTCGATGTCTTTTTGAATGTCTTGGAACTTCGTGTCTGCGGTAACTCGACGTTGCGACCGATTGCGGAGCGTCGAAATCAAATCGTTGGTCAGCATCTCTGCTGAAGCGTGAGATGCCGGCGGAATCCGATCGAAGGCGAGAGCGTTTTCCAGTGAGGCTTCGCCCAAGTCCATCTTGTCCAAGATCGAAGGCAGAACGATATCCGAACGGACGCCGAGGTTTTGAGTGCTGTCACCGTTCACCCGATAAAACTGCTGAATGGTCAGCTTCAACGCGCCGCGATCTTGCTTGTTCAAGAACAACATGGCTGACGTGACAGGCATCACATTTTGCACGGTCCCTTTGCCGTGAGTCGTCTCGTCACCGACGACGATACCGCGTTGATAATCCTTGATCGCTCCCGCGAAAATTTCTGACGCGGACGCCGAAAGTTTGTTACAGAGCACAACGAGCGGTCCGCTGTACGCGACGCCGTTTTCTTCATCATCATGTGAGCGGATTTTTCCGTTTTGTTCTTTGACCTGAACGATCGGACCTTTGTCGATGAACAGCCCTGAAACGTCGATCGCTTCGCTCAACGCACCGCCGCCGTTCGAGCGGAGATCGACGACGACGACATCAACTCCCCCTTCCTTCTGAAATTTTTGCAGCACGGTTTGCACGTCGCGAGCGGTACTCTTGGCGTTCTCGACGCCGTCTTGGAAGCCTTGGAAATCACGGTAGAACGACGGAATGTTGACGATTCCGACCTTCCCTTTGCGGCCCACAGTGCCGTTGGCGGTCAGTCGCTTTTCGGTCTCGACGATCTCGCCTTTGACCTCGGCGTTCTTGAGGTCAATCTTTTTGCGAGTCAGCTCATAGACCACGACTTCGCCAGTTTCTCCTTTCTTCACCTGCAAGCGGACTTTCGTGCCCCGCTTGCCGCGAATCAGGCGAACAACCTTGCTGAGCTTCATCTCCATGATGTCCACGAGTTCCCCAGTTTCCTGCCCAACGGCGATGATGCGATCACCGGCTTTCAAGCGACCGTCCGCGTCCGCAGCTCCTTCTTTGACCACTTCGTTGACGGTCGTGAAACCATCTTCCGATCGGAGCGCGGCTCCGATGCCGTCCAGATTCAACGCGATCGCGATTTGAAATTCTTCCTGAGATTGCGGCGACATGTAACTCGAATGCGGATCAAAGCAGTGCGTCAGCGCTGACAGATACATCTCCAGCTTCTCGGAGTCTTCGGTTTCGTGATACGCCTTCGCCAACATGCGATAACGTTTCTCCAAACGCTCAGTCGGTTCGACGATGACACCCGCCGTTTTGTCTTTGCCGTTCGTTCCGGTCTTCGGCTTCTCTCCGGCTTTCGGCTTCTCTTTGTTGACGTTGTTCGCCAAGTCCAAGTTGTCGAGCTTCGCATTGACCAACTCGAACTTGATTCGCTTACGCCAACGATCGTTCAACTCGTCTTGCGATTTGGCGTACGGAATTTTCTCCGCGTCGATTTCGATGGATTCGTCCACCGTGAAGTCGTGATTGACGACAATCAGCTTCTTCGCCACTTCCATCTGGCGGTCGAAGCGTTGTAGGAACATGTCCCAGACGTCGTAAGCGAACTGCGTGTTGCCCGCTTTCACCAAGTCATCGAGTTCCGTTTTGAACTTGCTGAGCTGGTCGATGTCTGGCTGCGTGAAGTACAGCTTTTGCGGATCGAGATTTTTCAGGAAGCGGTCGAGCAGTTTTTCTGAAATTTTGTCATCAATCGGTCGTTGGCTGATGTGATATTTTTGGACCATGTTGCAGACGAGCTTAGTCGTTGTTTCATCATTGGGATGATTGGCCGCCAAGTGATCGGCGAAGCCAGTCACGATGGCCAGCAACAGCATTCCCGCACAAAGAGTACACGCGGTTCGAGACGGGGTCTTGAGCTTCATGAGATGCTTTTCCGGTGATCAGAAGCGGGAGAGGATTGGTTCGGTCAGCGGCAGGTTGAGTCTGTATGACTCGTGTTACCGCAACGCTCGATGGGACATTCCATCCGTGGACGCCATCGCTGGAAATTAAGCTTTCCGGATCGACGGCGCGATGGTACTTCAACCCCCGACATGCGACAAGAGGCGGTCTGCGGTGCCCGCTTCCTGCCATGTAACCCGAAGCGTGGGCGAGGGGCGATGCTCAGAAGACGTCTTTCAAGAAGGAACGCTCCGGAGCGACTGCTCTTCGCTGACGTATCGGGTTACAAAGAACGCGCACCGACTCGCGTCTTGTGACGCTTTTGCGTTTGCCTAATACTCCGCCACACTGAAACGCTCGCACTCTCGCAACGGTGATTGATTGTGCCTTCCACTGACTCCCATTCTCCCGTGCTGTCTGATTCCACGGCATCAGAATTCCAACGTGAGGTCGCCTCCGGCGAGCGCTTTGAGTTCGGCAAAAACTGGCGCAACTTTCTGAGTGTGCTCACCGAGCAACGGATCGTGAACGCGGTCGCGTCTTTGCAAAAGCAGTTGGGACTTGATCGGTTAGACGGCATGAAGTTTGTCGATGCCGGAAGCGGCAGCGGTCTCTTTTCGCTCGCGGCACGACGGTTGGGGGCGAGCGTCCATTCGTTCGACTTCGATCCCAGTTCCGTTGGTTGTACACAGGAATTGAAGCGACGCTATTTCCCCGACGACGACAATTGGACCATTCATCACGCGAGTGTGCTCGACCAGAAGTACCTTCAGAGCATCGGGCAATTTGACATCGCGTATTCTTGGGGCGTGCTGCATCACACCGGCTCGATGTGGCCAGCGATTGAAAACGTCACCTCGCTGGTCGCACCGAACGGACGATTGTTTATCGCGCTTTACAACGATCAAGGTTGGAAGTCGAAGATGTGGCTGTGGGTCAAGCAGATGTACTGCTCCGGTTTGATTGGCCGCTGGGCCATGATTGCGATTTGGATGCCGTACTTTTTCGCTCGCATGTGCGCCGCCAGTGTGCTGAGCGGCACCAACAAGTTCGCAAGCTATCACCGTGACCGAGGGATGTCTTCATTCCACGACTGGATCGACTGGATCGGCGGCCTACCGTTTGAAGTCGCAACGTGTGACGAGATCGTTCAATACCATGAACAACACGGCTTTAAGCTGCTGAAGTTGATCCCAACCAAGGGACTCGGCAACAACGAGTTCGTCTTTCAGCGGACGAACTGAGCCTCGACTTCACGACGACGGAGGTTTGGACCGTTCACGGGCTTGTGACGATGTTCGTGCTCGTTGTCATGCAACTGAAAACTCGCCGCATTGAAATCGCGGGAGTGACCGCCAATCCGGATAGCGCTTGGGTTCAGCAAATGGCTCGCAACCTGACTGACTCACAAGACGGATTCTTGAGGGACTCAACTCACATCCTCGTGGACCGCGACACCAAGTTCTTGCCGCTCCGTGAATTTCTGGAGACCAGCACTGAAATTGAACCGGTGGTGTTGCCGCCTCGAAGTCCGAATTGCAACGCTCATTTGGAGCGGTTCATGAAAAGCCTCAAAGCGGAAGCGTTGGAGCGGATGATCTTTTTCGGCGAAGGCTCGTTGCGGAACACTTTGAAAGAATACGCCGAGCATTACCACGCCGAACGAAATCATCAGGGTTTAGAAAACCAACTGATCGAGCCCGGCGACGAAGTCGGCGAGACGGCTGGCACCATCGAATGCCGCGAACGCTTGGGCGGACTGCTCCGCTACTACCACCGCCGAGCGGCTTGAACTCAATGTCGCACCATCACGAGCTTGAGGCTTCATTCGTTCTATGAGCGAATGCAACAGAAGCGGTCTGTACCAACACCGTGAAAGCGACCGTGTTCCAGCCTGACGCACGCATAATTTGGCGATCCGCTCGCCACGATCGGCTGAGATTCCTTCGCGGCAACGACTTCAACTTCTGGTTTCCAAAGAACTTTGCCCCCGGCTGAGTTTTTTGACCGCACGCTAAAAGATTGTAGAGCTAAAAGAGACCCCTTATTTCCCCCCAGATAAGGCATGAAGTCCCGTCCGCCGACTTGATTCCCCGTTGTCAATTGGTAGGTGTTCAAGGCACCATCCACCACACCCAGCGTGGAGGCCGTCAGCGATAGCGCGGCCATCGTAGTCAACTCCTGACCCGCGAGGACCGCCGCCCATTCCGGGCCTGCCAAGCCGCCCGATGCCACGGTCGTCACCACCGCGATGGCGATCTCGATTTCCTTCGCGTGTTCTGAGACCCAGTGTTCCGCGTCCTTGAAGTTTTCCGAGATCACATGCCCGGCGTCTTCATAGTTGTGAGCCACCGCGCTCGCCGCGTCTTCGACTCCTTCGACCAGATGCTTCGGCAGGTTCTTGATGAACCGCAGCGGGTGCGTCACCAATTCCTCGACCCCATCGATCGCCTTGTGAGCCAGCTTCTTGACACCACCCTGAATCTTGTGCCACAGCGAACTGAGCCAACTGTTCCCCGACGGGTCAGCACCCGTCGCCGGATTGTTCGACCCATACCGATTGAGATTCGTATCCCCCGCGCTGAACCCGATCGGGTCTTCGCTCACAAACCGACCCACCGCCGGGTCATACCACCGCGCCCGGTTGTATTGCAGACCCGTGTCGCTGTCGTACTCACGACCCGTGTAACCAAACAAGAACCCATCCGTGATCGGAGCCGTCGGCATCCCAAAGCTATCGAACACCCGATGATTGCCACTGGGGATCGACGTCACGTTCGTCGTCGTGTCGTGAACCGCCACATCCCGCACGCTCCCGTGCAAGCCCCACTAAATCGTATGAAAGTAAAGATGCCAGGAGACAACGATGGCTTGCTTTATCCAGAAACGGTTCCTGGCACCTTTTTATCATGGCACCTTTTTATCACCCAAAGAGCTTGACACCCGGCTGAGTTTTTTGACCTTACGGCATCGCTCCACAACACCGTCTGACCGTCATTCGCCCAGACCTGTCCCTTTTTTCTGCCCCAAAATAGGATTGTCTTTCAGGTACATTCTCAAATCGGATTCCATTAATCCTGGACAACCTTTTGTTACCCACATCTCAAAGTCCTCTGCGTGAGATTGGTAATATCGTTCACCTACCCATTTCCCAGATTCTTGTGAGCCAAACCTATCGATATAGAGAAGGTGGTGAATTGCAAGAGTCAGGAGTTCGCCTTCTTCGTCATCTGGCAACTCAAAGTTACTAGTTTCACCACAATATGGGGAAGTCCCCATAACTAAATCATGAAGATCCCGTGGTCTTTCTTTTGCAAGCAATTGTACTGTAGACGCGTCTATATTTTTCATTCTGCTCTTTCGATTCATTTGCTGAAGACCGCTTCAAGTGACGAAGAATTAAATTCAAGTTTCGTATACTCCAGTTTTTGAGCAGTCTTTCCGAGATGAGTTCCCCAAACAGCCTGCGCTTCAGGCACTCCTTTATTGATCAAAGCTCGGTAAGTAGCTTGATTGTCGATACCAAGTTGACCACCAATTGAGCGAACACGATTTGGGCCAATACTTTCAATTGCCAGAGAAAAGGTGTCAGGAACCAAATAATGGGATTTCTCCTATAAACGGTTCCTGACACCTTTTCTTTCCCAATGAGCTTGACGACCGGCTGAGTTTTTTGACCTCACGCCTTTTCTTCTCCTCCCCCCGCGTCAGAAGACTGTGACTTCAAACGCATTATCCGAAAAGCGTCTGACTATCCAATCTTGTAAGTACTGTCGCCGTGAAGCTTCTCTCGAAGTCGAAATAAACCCGAATCCAGAATCGTCATGTGGGTATAATATTAAGTCGTGATCAGGCACAACGCAGAAGCAGTGCCCTCGAATTCCATCTACGGACATCACCGCCGAGAAGACAGTTCTAATTATCCGCTCATTTATCCTTGGTATTTCTAATAATCCGTACCCGTCTAATCGATTCGCGCAATATTGCGTTGTATCTACCCGAGTCAATATGCTTTCTGCAGCCAGTGGATAAACGTGTTCACGCAACTCCCGATCTCCGAATCCATAATCATTCTTCAATTCAAAATCATTCCCCACAATAAACAAGTTGCTCACAATAGACTGACAATGAGTGTCAAATAAAGAGCTACTCAACAGAAGGTCGATCGCTTTCTCACAGACATCTATCGAAAATGCTTCCTTTCTCTCAAAAAAACCCAAGAAGCCCTGTGACATACTGTAGCTTTGCAGATTTACGTTTTTCTCAACAGTTTTAAGTGGAGACTCCATATTTATTCATCCGTCTTGATAATAGTGCCATCGTTGGCAACGGTGATCTTGTTGCTCTTGGTCGGCGCTTTGCCCTTTTTCGTCCCAACCTTCCATTCGCCGCCCTCAGATCGACTGTGGTTCGTGTGACTACTCTCCCATACCTCGCCTGTGTTTACGTTCTTGTATTGCCCACTTCCATTTCTAGTAAAGTCTTCGGGGTGCGTAGCCGGCGTCCGTACTTTGTCACCAACAGGAGTGTTGCGTGCTTTTGCTTTTATCCCTGGGAGAATAAAAGGTGCCAGGAACCGTTTTAGGTCAATCGGCCATAAAAGGTTCCTGCCTTTGCAAACTTTGTACACATTCACCCAGATCATAATTCCCTTCGGGTCACATCGCGAAGTGCCAATGGTTGGGGATCAAGCACTAGTCACAGATTCGCATCGGAAGTTCCCCCTTTATCGTTACCATTTTGCGAGTTTTTCACTCGTTGGGATTCGCTGATGTGTTTCGGTAGCATCCCTCGCTCTTGCGTGAGCTGTGGGGCGGGTCTTCTGGCCCGCTCGCGATTGAGTGTCGCAAGGACGGGCCAGGAGACCTGTCCTACGGCACGCTGCATAACGCAGCACACTTGAAAGTCGGCTGGAAGAGCGAGGCCCCATGAGTTCGCAGATTGATCCCGTCGTCCGCACCGCGCGGCGTGAAGCGTTGATTGTCTTTGGGATTTGGCTGACCGCTCTGATCTATTCGGTAAGCACGTGCTACTTGCTGGGCTACAACCGACCGGTCAGCGAGTGGAAAGATCCGAAGCTGGTCTTCGGTTTTCCTCAATGGGTCTTCTGGGGCATCGTCGTGCCGTGGGTGAGTTGCTCAGCGATTTCGTGGATCTTCGCCGTTGTGTTCATTCGCGATGGAGAACTCGGCGAAGAACTGGAAGAGACCGAAGACGAACTCGGACTCGGCGGCTGACAGATCGCTGAGTCTTCTTGTAGGACGGGCACTCCTGCCCGTCTTTTCTGAAGAACACTGACGGGCAAGAGTGCCCGTCCTACTTTTCAACAGGCTGCTAATCCATGAGTCTGCCTCCTTTTGCCCTGCTGGCGGCAAGTGAATCGTCGGCCTCGTCGAGCGTCGGTTACGGCGCGTTGTTCATGCTTGTGCTGTTCATTTTTGGCTCGGTTTGGATCGGCGTGCTGGCCAATCGAGTGACTCAAAAAGGCTCGTTCATGAAGGGCTTCTTCCTGGGCAATCGCGGCCTGGGGGCGTGGGCACTGGCGCTAACGGCGACCGTGCAGAGCGGCGGCACGTTCATGGGCTTCCCATCGCTGGTTTACACACACGGCTGGATCGTGGCGTTGTGGATTGGGAGTTATATGGTCGTGCCGATCACGGGATTCAGCGTGCTCGGCAAGCGGCTGGCACAGCTCAGCCGTCGCACGGAGGCGATCACCGTTCCGGATCTGTTCCGAGTTCGCTTCGGCAGTCCGACGTTGGGGCTTGTCGCATCGTTGTTCATCCTGCTGTATCTCTCCTTCATGATGTTCGCGCAGTTCAAGGCGGGAGCGATCGTGATGAAGCTGGCGTGGCCGGGATCGGGCGTGCTGGCGATGAGTGAAGATCAAGAGCCGTTCCTGTTGAACGACAAGTCGCTCGAACGATTGAAAGAAGACGGCGTTCCGACAAGTGTGATCGAAAAACTGTCGCCGCTGGTTGGCAAGGGATTCCGCTCGTCGACGGAGCTGACGGAACCGGTGAAGGCCGCACTCACGGCCGAAGAGTTCGCCAGCTTCAAAGAGCCGATCATCAAACGAGGCTCGCAGCTCGACTGGCTCTACATCATCGGACTCCTGATCTTCGCTTTTACCGTTGTCGGCTACACGCTGATGGGGGGATTCTTAGCAGCCGTTTGGACCGATTTGTTTCAGAGCGTGCTGATGTTTTTCGGCGTGCTCATCTTGCTGTTCGCCACGTTGAGTCAAGTCGGCGGTTTGGAAAACGCGACTCGCAAATCGTTGGAAAACACCGGGCCGGGATATGTCTTTGGTCCGGGGTTTGATCCGAGGGCGGCGGCAGCGAATGCTCCGACATCAACCGGTGCCGCGTCAGCCGCTCCGGTGGCGACGCATGAGTTTCTGCCGCTGTCGTTGGCGATCTCGTTCTTCGTGGTTTGGGTGTGGAGCGGCGTCGGTTCGCCGGCTGGTTTGGTGCGCGTCATGGCGAGTCAAAACACGCAGGTCATTCGCAAGTCGATCTATCTGCTGAGCGTTTACAACTTGGGAATTTATCTGCCATTGATCGTGATCTGCATTAGTGGACGAGCGTTGATCCCGGACTTACCGACGTCGTCCAGCGACGAGATTGTTCCGCGGTTGGCCATCATGACGACGAAAGATTGGCCGGGAGGATCGCTCGTGGCCGGCTTGATCCTCGCGGCTCCGTTCGGCGCGGTGATGTCGACGGTCAGTTCCTATTTGGTGGTGATCTCATCGGGGCTCGTGCGCGACATCTATCAGCGATTCATTCGCCCGAAGGCGACCCCGATAGAACTGCGCAAAGCAGCATATGCGGCGATGATCTTTGCGGGACTCCTCTCGATCGCCGTCAACATTTCGCCGGTCCAATTTCTGCAAGCCTTCATCGTCTTTAGCGCGACGGGAGCGGCTGCGACGTTCCTGATTCCCGCCGTGATGGCTTGCTACTGGCGTCGAGCGACCGTCGGCGGAATTCTCTCCAGCATGGTTGGCGGCGCGTTGACGGTCTTGTCGCTGTATTTGCTGGGCATCTTCCAAGCGGATATGAACACCTTCTTAACGAAGACTTTCGGCTTCGCGGAAGAATTCATCCCGTTCCAGCATTTCGGTCAACTTACTAAGTTTCATCCGTACTATCTGCTGAACTTCGATCCGTTCTTGTGGGGTCTGCTCGCGTCAGGAACGCTCGGCATCGTTGTGAGTCTGTTCACAACGCCGCCGGACGCGAAGTTGGTCTCGAAAATGTTCGACACAGAGATTCCGGCTTGAGCATCGCCGCAGATAAATTCAAGAATCAGCCTGCCGCGCCGGGCGGTGGAAACTTTGCTGACGTTCGTGGGAAAACTCGACAGCCTTCGCCGGCATTATTGATTCATGACTCACGCGACTTTTGCTTTGCCAGGAACCTTTGAAATGCGAATTGCGACCGGCGGTGTTCTGCACGAGACGAGTACTTTTGCCGCAGGACGAACGGTCGTTCGCGATTTTGAAACGGGGATTGGGTTCGCTCGCGGGACGGAGTTGTTTGAGAAATATCGTGGCGCGAATTTCTGTTGCGGCGGGTTTATCGACGGCGCGGCGAAGCACGGTTTTGAATTGATCCCCTTGCTATGGGCGTTCGCTTTTCCCAGTGGTTTGATTGAGCGTGCGAGCTACGACGAATTGAAGAACGAGTTTCTCGACGGGTTGCGTCAAGAGATAGCCAAAGGTCTCGATGGTGTGTTGCTCGACCTGCACGGCGCGATGGTGGTGGAAGGGATTGACGATGGCGACGGCGATTTCATGGCGTCCGTGCGAGAGGTCGTGGGGCCGCAGTGTCCGATCGTGGTGACGACCGATTTGCACGGAAATCATGCGCCGCTCCGAGTCGCGGCAGCGGACGCGATCATCGGCTACGACACGTACCCGCACATCGACATGGCCGAGCGCGGTCGCGAAGCGGCGGACTTAATTGTGCGGACAATTCGAGGCGAAGTGCGTCCGGTCAGTGCGCTGCGGCAGTTGCCGTTGTTCTGGAGTGCGGCATGTCAGGTGACGGCTCATCCGCCGATCAACGAGGCGTTTCGATTGATCTATGAAATCGAGAAACGTCCGGGGATTTTGTCGGTGACAATTTCGACCGGCTTTCCGTGGGCCGATGTGACCGACGTCGGAGCGTCCGTTATCGTCGTCGCCGACGGAGATCGTGTGTTGGCGCAGCAGACCGCCGACGAAATTGGTGATTGGATTTGGTCACGTCGCGAGCGTTGGTACAAGACGCCGCTGACAGTCCGCGAAGCGATTGCTGAAGGGCAGGGGGGCGGCCGCTTCCCGATCATGTTGGCGGACATGGCTGACAATACTGGCGGCGGTGCTCCGGGCGATTCGACAGAGGTACTGCGGACTTTTGTTGAACAAGATCTGCCTGACGCGCTGGTGCTGTATCTCGTGGATGTTGACGTCGCGAAGCAGGCTCACACGGCGGGAATCGGTGCGACGTTTCACGCGGACCTCGGCGGCAAGTCCGATCCGATTCAAGGGCCGCCGGTGCCTTTGGACGTCGAAGTTATCGCCCTTTCCGATGGACGCTTTCGATACGACGGGCCGATGTACGCTGGGACGAATGGCAACCTCGGTCTTTGTGCGTGGCTCCGTTATCGCGGCATCAACATCGTGGTCGTGGGCGTACGGATGCAGCCGCTCGATCAAGCATTCGTGAGGTCGCTGGGGATTGATTGCTCGGCGATGAAATACATCTCGGTTAAGTCCGCCGTCCATTTTCGTTCGGGCTTTGAGCAACTCGGCGGCCAGATCTTCAACATCAATGCAGCAGGGATTCACTCGCACGATTTCAGCTTGTTGAAATATCAGCGCCGCCGCCCGATGTATCCGCTGGAGGCAACCGCGGGATGTGATTGAAGCGTGATTCGGCTCGCCAAGTCATTGCAAGAGTCGTTTTGCCCGCACGAAATTCGCATCAGTTCGTTGTGATGTTTGACGCGGCAACTAGAATCCTGCCGTTCCGCACGTCGTTTGGTTGGGCAGTCTGCCTGATAGCTTCGCGTCTCGGCGAAGTGCTCATGCTCGAAAGAAAGTGATTGGCAAGTATTCGGCCCGCGACCCGGACTTTGTTTCGCAACCATTGTGAAGGGAGAGCCAGATGCGAGACCCGTGTGATGAGAGCGTTCCGAAAAATGGTTCCGGCTTCAATCGCCGCGACTTCTTGAGAGGCTCCGGTGCCGCAGTCGCCGCGACCGCGCTGGCCACGAGCGATCAAGGTGCTTCCGCTCAAGATGCCGCAACAAAGAAGAACGTCACTTCCGCCGCTGCGCAGGACGTGACGCTCAACGTCAACGGCAAAGACCACACGGTCAAGGTGGAGCCGCGAGTCACGCTGCTCGACACCTTGCGCGACGACTTGAACCTCACCGGTTGCAAGGACGTCTGCGACACGACCAATTGCGGTGCCTGCACGGTGCTCATCGACGGCAAGCCGACGTATGCCTGTGCTCGGTTTGCGGTCGAATGTGTGGGCAAGAAAGTCACGACTGTGGAGTCGCTGACCGCTGGCGGCAAGGTCGATCCGGTCGTCTCCTGCTTCGTGAAGCATGATGCCTCGCAGTGCGGTTTCTGCACGCCGGGCTTCGTCATGGCGACGAAAGCCTTTTGCGACAAAAACCCGGGCGCGACGCTCGATCAAGTCCGCAAAGGACTGGGCGGGAATATCTGCCGGTGCGGCACGTATGTCGGCATCACGGCCTGTGCGATGGAATTGGTCAAGAAGGGAGGCAAGTAACTATGGCGACTGAACTCAACGTGGCCTGGGGGCCTCGCAAAGACAACGTTCATCTTGGCAAGGAAATCCAGCGGCTCGACGGCATCGAGAAAGCGTCGGGCGTGGCGAAGTACACCGCCGACACGAACCCGAAGGACTGCTTGGTCGCGAAAGTGCTGACCTTCAAAGGTGGCGCGGCGATCGTCAAAAGCCTCAACCTCGACGACGCCAAGAAGATGCCTGGTGTGAAGGCCGTTCATGCTTTCGTCAAAGAGGGTGACGAGCTGTTGTGGGACGGCACGATCGTCGCCGCAGTCGCTGCCGAACGGCAGGAGCAAGCAGAAGACGGCGTGCGAGCCATCAAGGTCGAGTACACCCTCAAAGAGCACTTTGTTGACGAAGACGATCTTATCGGCGCGACGAAGTTGCACGAGTTGCGTACCGGCGAATTGCAGGCGACGTTCCCGGCGGACATTCAAGCGTTGCTAAAGAAGCCCGCAGACGATCGCTCCGACGACGAGAACAAAAAGTTGAAACCGTTCCAAAAGCAACTGGATGCGGTCGCTCGTATCAAGCCGCAGGGCGAGAACACAAAAGGTGATGTCGCCGACGCGATTAAGTCGGCGGCTGTCGTCCACAAAGGAACGTATGGCATCGCGACGATCAGCCACATGTGCCTCGAACCACACGGCTCGGTCTGTCGGTTCGACGGGAACAAGCTCAACGTCAACCTCTCAACGCAGAACGTCAGCGGCACCGCTGGTCAGTTCGCTGGCCCACTGGGCATGGATCAAGCGGACGTGACGGTGAATTGCGTTTACGTTGGTGGTGGCTTCGGTTCGAAGTTCGCCGCCGATGACTGGGGCATCGCCGCTGCGAAGATGTCGAAAGAGACCGGACGCCCGGTGCGATTGATGCTCGACCGTGCGACAGAATTGAAGATCGCAGGCACACGACCATCGGGTTTCGCAGAAGTGACGATCGCTGCCGACAAGGATGGCAAAGTTGTCGCTTGGGACAGCCATCACTGGGGCACGAACGGAGGCATGAAGGGGGGCACGATCAACCTCGCGCAGTTCCCGTATGTCTTTGATTTCGACAATCGCAATCGCAAGGCGACGGGCTTGGTGACAAACGCTGGTCCTGATCGAGCGTGGCGTGCGCCGCCGCACCCGCAACTCTGTGCGTTGACCGATACGGCGTTGGACGACATCGCGGCCAAGCTCGGCAAGAGCGCGGTCGATGTGTTCCTGGCCAACATCGACAAGACGAAAGAGTCGTTGCAAGCGACCTACATCGCCGAGATCAAGCGAGCGGCCGAACTCATCGGTTGGTCTAAGAAGTGGCATCCGCACGGCAAGGGAAGCGACGGAGCCGTCAAGCGCGGCCTCGGCATGGCCATCCACACGTGGGGCGGCAAAGCTCACGCGGCGACATGCACCGTCCGCATCAATCCGGACGGCAGCGTGGAGTCGCTGAGCGGTACGCAAGACATCGGCACCGGCACTCGCACCGCGATTGCCATTGTGCTCGGTGAGACGTTCGGTCTGCCGATCGAAGCGGTCAAAGTGCGGTATGGTTCGAGCGTTTATCCTCGATCCGGCCCCTCTGGCGGCAGCACGACGATTGGTGGCGTCACCGGCCCGAACCGGCGAGCGGCGATCTTGGCTCTCGGCAAACTGTTCGACGCTGTGGCCGCGAAGCACAAGGTCGATGGCAACTCGCTCAAGGCGAAGGACGGTAAGATCTGGTCTGACGGCAAAGAAGTCTGCACCTGGAAGGCCGCGTGCGGTCTTCTCGGCATGATGGGGATCGAGACCACGGGCGAAGGTCCGAAGGACGACGGCCTCACCAGCGAGCAAGTCGGCGGCGTGCAGATGGCCGATGTCTCAGTCGATACCGAAACCGGCATCGTCCGCATCAACCAGTTTGTCGCCGTTCAGGACTGCGGATTGATCGTCGATTTGCTAACGGCCAAGAGCCAAGTTTACGGCGGCATGATCATGGGAATCGCGTACTCGCTGACCGAGGAACAAATTCTCGACAACAAGACCGGTCGCTACATCAACGCCGACATGGAGAACTACAAGCTCCCGCGCATCGGCGACATCGGCGAACTGATTGTCGAGATGTACCAGCCCGACAGCGAATACGAACGAGGCGTCATCGGCCTCGGCGAACCCCCGGTCATCGCCTGCGGAGCGGCGATCAGCAACGCCGTTGCCAACGCCACCGGAGTCCGAGTCCCCACAATCCCGCTCACGCCGAAGCGAGTGCTCGATGCGCTCAAAGCGGCGAAAGCAAAGGCGTAATTTTGTGGCGCACGCGGCTCGCGTGCGCCAATTTCCTGATATCGTTCCTCGCACGCGAGCCGCGTGCGCTACAGGAGGTCAACCATGCGATCCTTCGAATACGCTCGTCCTGAAACCGAGGCCGAAGCGCTGGAACTGCTGGCCGAACACGGCGGCAATACGGCGGTCTTGGCCGGCGGAACTGACTTAATGACTCTGCTCAAACGCGATGTGATCCAACCGGCTCGCGTCGTCGACATCAAAAACATCCCGTCGCTGCGTGGCATCAAGCTGCACGACAACGGCGTGTTGATCGGTGCGAACACGACGCTCGATGAACTCAACGAGCACGCGCTCGCCGCCGACTATCGTTCGCTGACGGACGTGATCGGAGGAATCCGCTCGATCCAGATCACCGCCAACGGCACGCTTGCCGGTGATCTGTGCCAGTTGCCTCACTGCTGGTACTACCGCAACGGCCACGGCCTGCTCGCCCTGCAAGACGGCGAGTCACTCGTCGCCACCGGTGACAACCGCTACCACGCCATCCTCGGCAACAGCGGCTCAGCGAAGTTCGTCAGCGCGTCACGCTTCGCTCCGCCGATGATTGCTTGGGACGCGAAGGTGCGAGTCGTCAGTCGTCAGTTGTCAGCCGTTAATAGTCGGTTGACAAACTCAACGGACAACGGACAACGAACGACTGACCTCAAAGAAGAATGGCTCCCGTTGGAATACTTCTTCATCACGCCGAAGACCAACGCTCAAGGCGTGACGGTTCTCAAGCCCAGCCAGTTGATCACGCACCTCTGGCTCCCCGCCGCGAAAGAAACTCGCAGCGCGACCTATGAGGTTCTGCAACTCGAAGGTCTCGATCAGCCGCAAGTGAGTGCCGCCGCGTGCGTCGGTCTTGAAGGTGGCATCGTCCGCACCGCGAAGATTGTGCTCGGCCACGTCGCTCCGACCCCGTGGATCGCCCACGAAGCGAGCCGCTGGCTTGTCGGCCAAAAGCTGACCGCCGACACCGCCGACACCGCTGGCCAGATGGCCGTCGCCAAAGCTACGCCGCTCAGTCAGAACGACTACAAAGTCCAACAAGCCCAGACCGCCGTGAAGCGAGCGTTGCTCAAAGCCACCAACCAACTCGGCGAAGTCTTGTAGTTCGATTCGTCATCACGACAACTCAAGTCACACTCAGTCCCCGCCGGTCACCTTTGCCCGGCGGGGATTTTTTCTGTTCGCTCGGCAATCCTTTATTCGAGGCTTACCGCCTGGATTAGTTGGTGATGACTTCGCAACCCGGTAGGAGCTTCTTGAACGCTTGGAGTGCTGTCGGAGAAACTCGGCATCCCATGACGTTCAAGCGGCGAAGGCTTTTGTGTGACTTGAGATATCCTAGTGTTTTGTCGCCGACATTGTTGCAGCCATGCAATGAAACGTCCTCAAGAGATTTGATACCCACGAGAGCCTGCGTTCCGATATCTGAAATGTTATTCAAGCCGAGATGCAACTTCCGAAGGTGGCTCATGCCTTTTAGGTTTTGAAACAACGTCTGGTCCGTAATCCCGCAATCGTTGGCGATCAATTCTTCCAGCGTATCTAGTCCCTTGAGGTAAGGCATTCCCTTCTCGCCGAAGCGCGTTGAAGTGACGTTGAGGACTTTTAAGGGAGGCCCTTTTTTTGAATTGAGAAACTGCAGGCCGCTTCCATTGATCGGGTCTTTCTGTAAGAGCAATTGCTCCAGCTTCGGACAATTCGCCAAGCTCTTTAGTGCTTCGTCGGAAATTGTACGCTGGCTAAGATCGACTTCTCGCAACTCAGGAAGACGACACAACGCGTCGAGATGTTCCTCACCCCCGACAGTCTGCGAAAACGCCAGTCGTTCAATACGTTCGGCTTTCACAATTGCATTGAGCGCTTCTCGATTAAGCACGAAGCCTCGCAGCTCTAGAGACTTCAACTTCGACAGAGACGAAACCACAGGTATGCCAAGTGGTGTGACTTTTGTCCCAGTCAAATTGAGATGCTCGATATTCGGAAACTTCGCAAGGTGTTGAATTCCGACATCCGAAATCCCGTTTGCTCCCGTGAAGTCCATTTCTGTGATCGAATCCAATACGGCAGGAAGTCCCGCCAAACGTACCAAGTCATTATCCGATCGCTGGAAGGTCGGAGTGTTGTTAAAAGCGGATAGCACCTCTTGAGGATTTTCGACCTGAATCGGTGCTGCAACAACCGGCTGTTTTACCGGTACGGTGATGCCACCGGATTGGTCTGTTGGAGCTGACTTGGACGCTTCGAGTGGCTTCGATTCTTGTCCAGTTAGCTCTGTGAACGTGGGAACTTTTTCACATCCACACAACGCCAATGCAACCAGTGACGAAGTAACAACCGCAGTGGCTCGCCGAAACGGACACCGCTGATTTGACGTGTTGTAGAGATAGGCAAGCATTAACCGACTCCCGAAAGGTGGCCGTGTCGTGAAAGGGTAACGAGCATGAACTTTCCGCGTTCTGATGAACACGGATGCTGACAGTTGATTGATTGGCGGTAAAACGATAGTGAACCGATTAAAAGACTGTGACAGAATATCAAACACCTAAAGTCTTCAAAGAACTACGGTAGATTGAGAACGAGTCCACCGTATCATACCAAGTAAACCGATCAATCGTTTTGAGTGAAACCAAAAAAAATCCCGTTCCTGGCGGAACGGGATCAAACTTTTTGGACGATTTACGAGCGAAATGTCTGTGCTTAGAAATCAGACACAGTTTCGCCGGCCCCCATAGTACCAATAGCACCCCACACGCCAAATGGGCTTCCGCCGTTGAGCGCAGCGATGCCGGTAACGGTGTAAGTGTAGTTGACACTTGCGGATGTACCTACATAGCCAGCACTCTGCGAGTTGATGTTTTCGTTAACGAAACGCACCGTTCCGTCACCGATCAAGCAGTGTGCTCCTCCAGTGTGGCGGCTGCTCACCGAGATCAAACCAACCGGGCCAACTCCAGGAGAGACGCTTAGCGTGGTAATAAAAGCCGGAGCGGCTGTAACACACGAAGCACTGTTTGGGGGAAGCACGAGAGCAACGCCGCTATGGTAGTAAAGCCCTGACGCCCAACATTCGCCAGGGAGTTGTCCGAAGCTGGCTGCGGCATAGTAACCTTGGATTGAGGTCGCCTTGCAATTATCGACATTACCTGCTGCAGAGGTATCCAGCCCTGTCGCATAGACACGTCCCAAAGCATCTCTCGGATTGGTTGGGTTTCCGAGATCACGTTCGGCCATGAAAACGGTATTGCTTGTCCCGTCCTGAATGTCACGAATTCGCGAACAAGATCTGAACGCAAACGGGCCACGGTTGCGTTGGCTAATTCCCGGTGCCACTGCTGGATCACCATCGACACTGCCGTTCGCATTGCCCGCAGAACTTTGGAAAATGTTGACTGTCGTATCACCGACATTGAACGCATAGCTAGCATGCGCCTGATTGTTGACCTGTTGTGGAATACTGCTCGAAGGACAGAGGAAAACTTCCATTTCGCCCTGCGGGGAAGCAGCCCCTCCTACCAAGTTCGGCTGCAATGGATTTCCGCGTTGATTCACGGTGTCCGTGGCAAATGTCTGCCAGAGTGGGTCCATTTCCAAGAACGGAAGCAGCATCGCGCGACCCGACAGACGCTCATTATTTGTGGTAACTCCCGACAAACCGGTGCCGCCCGCCATCGGCGCGAAGGACTGCATCGTGTCGTGGTAATTGTGGAGCGCCAGGCCCCACTGCTTCAGATTGTTTTTGCACTGTGATCGGCGAGCAGCTTCGCGAGCTTGTTGCACAGCGGGCAACAGCAACGCAATGAGAATCGCGATAATCGCGATAACGACCAGCAACTCGATCAATGTAAAACCGCGTTTCTTCGTCATGAAAGCATTCCTTGTAGACATGGATTGGACTCCCGTAAAAAAACAAAATCTTCAATAACAAACGAGAACAACTGCTGCTAACTGCGTAACCTCCTTTAGGCGAAAACGAATGCGATCTGAAGGAAGACTTGATGGGGGCGTCAGCCTTCACAACGCCACAGTTTGCTGGCGTTCAGAACAAGATCGAAATGAAAAAAGAACTCGTGAAGGATTCTCGGTTGCCGACAGTCTGCGTCATCGCATTCAAGAAACACCGACCGACAGTAATCGTACATAGCTGCCACCGACCAACATTGTGAATTATTTCTTTCAAACGGGCGAAAAATCAACGACAAACTGACAAGATTCTGTGACTTATTTGATTTTGCACTCACACTTTCGGATTTCCGGCAACGCTTTTATGATTTTTCTTCGGGATGTTTTGCATCTCGTTCCCGTTTTTGTAGGCAGTCCGAAGTCGGTTTTTCAATTTTATGGAATTTGAGGAGAGAGGCGTTGAATATTTTGGCAAGCGGAGAGTTGGACTTGTTGTCTCTGGGCGCGTTGGTTCATCGACTCGATCCAGGAATCATACCATTTCGCAAGGCGTCGGAGTGCCGCATTCATGTCAGCGGTGGTGAATTTAATGTGGCGGCCAATCTTTCGGATTGTTTCCGGATGAAAACCGGAATCGCTGCCGCGATGGTCAATTATCCGATCGGAGACCTCATTGCCGAAAGAGTTCGGGCAATGGGCGTTCGGCCGTTTTACAAAATGTTCGAGCACGACGGAGTGCAGGGGCCGAACATGGCCACTGTTTACAGTGACCAAGGGCACGGTGTTCGCGCCCCCGTTGTCTTTTACAACCGGTGCAACGAAGCTGCTGCTCAACTGAAAGCAGGGGACTTCGATTGGAAGTCGATCATGGCTGGCGGAGTGCGTTGGTTCCATAGCGGTGGAATCTTCTCAGCACTTTCTAAGACAACTCCAGAGTTGGTCATCGAAGGAATGAAGGCTGCGAAAGCGGCCGGCGCGATTGTCTCGTTCGATCTAAATTTTCGTGAGAAGCTCTGGAAGATTTCTGGCGGACTTGAGACCGCTCAAAAAACGCTTCGGAGCATTGTCGAGAACGTAGATGTTTTGGTTGGAAACGAAGAAGACCTTCAGAAAGGGCTCGGTATTCCTGGGCCCGAAGTTGCCGGAAAATCCAAGCTCGATCCGAGCACGTTTTTCGCAATGATGGACCAAGTGGCTAAGCAGCTTCCAAGCGTCAAAGTCGTGGCCACAACGCTGCGCGAGGTACATTCGACAAATCGCCATGATTGGAGTGCGGTGGCGTGGGTCGAGGGAAAAACCTATGTGGCTCCGACGTGCCAACTCGACGTGATCGATCGCGTTGGCGGAGGTGATGGTTTTGCGGCGGGGTTCATCTATGGCTTGCTCAACGGTGAGTCGCCCGAAAACGCGTTGAGGTTAGGCTGGGCTCATGGTGCGTTGCTCACCACATTCCCGGGCGACACCACGATGGCAACGGTCGAGCACGTGAGGGCTTTTGCACAAGGCGGATCAGCTCGAATTCAGCGTTAGCTCTGTTTCGATTTGCGAACGATGTTCTCGCCTATTAATTGCTTCGGTTCACTTTGTGGCCTTCGCTAACAGAAGCAAGAAGCGGTTGCGTTTTCCTTCATCTTTTGAGGTGGCTCGAAAGGGCTAATTTTAGAAATCATGTCACAGCACGATATCGGTTTGATCGGCCTGGCGGTCATGGGACAGAACTTGGTTCTCAACATGGCCAATCACGGCTTCTCGGTTGGTGTTTACAATCGGACAGCCGCGACAACAGACGAATTTGTGGGCGGCTTGAAAAATGAGCCTGCCGACAAAGTTCATCCGGGATCAGCCGCGAGAATCGCTGGCTACCATTCTCCGGAAGAGTTCATTGCCAGCCTGAAGTCTCCACGGCGAGTGATGATCATGGTCAAGGCCGGAGGCCCGGTTGACGCTGTGATTCAGCAGATCCGACCGCTGTTGGCTCCCGGCGACATCATCATTGATGGTGGTAACTCAGATTTCCGGGATACAAACCGCCGCCATGAAGAACTCAAAGCCGCCAACTTCCGCTTCATTGGAACTGGGGTCTCTGGCGGCGAAGAAGGGGCGCTCAAGGGGCCGAGCATTATGCCGGGTGGGCATCATGACGCTTGGCCCTTCGTGAAGGATGTTTTCCAAACGATCTCAGCCAAAGTTGGTCCCAACAATGACATCCCGTGTTGCGATTGGGTGGGCGAAGCGGGTGCCGGACACTACGTGAAGATGATTCACAACGGCATCGAATACGGCGACATGCAACTCATCTGCGAAGCCTACTTCATTCTGAAGAACGCCCTGGGGCTCACCAACGACGAGTTGTATCAGGTCTTCAAAGAATGGAATGAAGGGGAGCTCGAAAGCTATCTCATCGAGATCACACGCGACATTTTCAGCGTGAAAGAAGCGGATGGAACTCATCTCGTCGATAAGATTCTCGACACGGCTCAGCAGAAGGGAACCGGTAAGTGGATGAGCCAGCACGCGCTGGATCTCGGAGTTCCCACGACGCTGATCACGGAGTCTGTCTACGCTCGATGCCTCTCCGCCCAAAAGGACGAGCGAGTCCGAGCTTCGCAATTGCTCAAAGGGATCGCCGAAACCAAATTCACCGGCGACAAGAAGCCGTTTATCGAAGATGTCCGACAAGCGTTGTACGCGTCGAAGCTATGCAGCTACGCACAAGGGTACGTGCAACTCGACGCAGCCGCCAAGGAGTTTGGCTGGAAGCTCAACAACGGCAACATCGCTCTGCTTTGGCGAGGCGGCTGCATCATTCGTTCGCGGTTCTTAGGAGACATCAAATCGGCATTCGATAAGAATCCGACGCTTGAGAACCTGCTGCTCGACGACTTTTTCCGATCGGCGGTCGAAAAGGCTCAGCCAAGTTGGCGTCGAGTCATCGCAACTTCAGTCCAAATGGGCCTACCGATTCCGGTCTTCAGCGCGGCTCTCAGTTATTTCGATGGTTACCGACAAGCTCGCTTGCCTGCCAATCTTTTGCAGGCTCAGCGAGACTACTTCGGAGCACACACCTACGAACGCACCGATCAACCTCGCGGCAAGACATTTCATACCGACTGGATTCGCGAACGTAAGCAGCCCAATTGATCGGGTGGCTTGCCAGGACGAAGGTTTCAAAAACGAGGCCGGCTCTTCCAGAAGGCCGGGTTTTCTTTTGGAAGTGTTATTGAATGTCACCGTCCGACGGACAATGGCGAAATCAACTCCACCTTCGATTGCCGAGCCGCTCACATCAGACGCAATGCACCACGATGCAGGTGATGTTGTCTTTGCTGCCGCCGTCCTCGGCCGCTTTGATGATGGCGGCGGCAGCGGCTTGAGGGTCGTCCATTTTGATGAGACGAGCGAGCTGATCGAGGTCATACTTGATGCCGTCGGTGACGCCGTCCGAACAGAGCATGAAGCGGTCGCCGGCTTGAGCTTCCAGCACTTTGGCTTCGGCTCCGGTACCCCCTTCTTTCGTTCCGAGGTAACGATACAGAACGTTCTTGTAGCGATGCGTCTTCGCTTCTTCCGCAGAGATGGTGCCAGCTTCGAGGAGTGCTTGCGTCAGCGAATGATCCCGCGTCAGTTGTTCGAGTTGATTGCCACGCAAACGGTAAACGCGACTGTCGCCAACACCCGCCACGAAGAGCTTACCTCCCGCTGAGAGCATGAACGTGATCGTCGTGCCCATGTTGTGGTATTCGGGATCGAGGTTGCTCAGAGCCATGATCTCGCCGTTAGCGAAGGCGACCGCTTCGTCGATCCGTCGCACGACGTCATCCGGCGAAGCCTTGTCGAAGTCGATCGTTTGCTCCAGACGGCGCGGAACCAACTCAGTGGCCAGAGCGCTCGCCTTCTCGCCCGCGCTCTGTCCTCCCATGCCGTCGGCGACAATGAAGAAACGCCCGCGCGGATCAACGATGAACGAGTCCTCGTTGTTCTCGCGAAAATTTCCCTTGATGCTCAGGCAACCCCAACGGACTTGAACCATCGTCGTAACCACTCGAATTGCAGAAATGAAACAAAAGTCAAAAGGGATACTGGGCAACTCGTCGGACAGAAGCCATCAACCCAGCACAGTCTTCACCAAATCCTGAACGCCCAACGTCGATGCACTCACAAAATATTCGCCCGCCTCGAACCCCGCACTCGAACCATACAGCCGATTCTGGCTTTCCACCAACTGAAACACGTGCGCTTTCGTCGGCGGAAACTGAGTTTGGTACGCGCGGATCGCAGCCAATTTTAAGGGCAACGTCTCCGAAATATCCACGACGAACCCACCACTTCCCGAGCGCTCACCCGCATTCAACTGCCGCAACGCCAACGGATACCAAACTTGCTTTTGAATGATATGAGCCGGCCAACCTGCAAAATGCTCGTCCCATTTCGTCAGCCGCGAGTAGAACACGGCGGCATCCGTGATCAGCATCGCCTGCCAATGGTCGGGCGATGCGAGTGGCGTTTTGTCGAGAATACCCAACACCACACTCGGTCGAAATTTTCGGAAGAGCGTGCCCAAAGCCACGCGACTTTCAAACGAATCAAACAGCCGCCGGTTGGGCAGAGTCAGTGTCTCACGCATCTGCACACCGAGTATCTTCGCTGCCTCAGCCGCCTCTGCGAGACGCACTTCTGGTCCGGGACTGCCGGGAGTCGGCTCACCATCAGTGAGATCAACAATGCCGACTCGATACCCTTGCTGCACGAGCTTAGCCAACGTTCCGCCACACGCGATCTCCACATCGTCCGGATGCGCACCGACGGCGATGACATCCAAACGATCGGGAAATTCCACAGACATGCGACTCTCCTCGGCTTCGATGGCCGCTAAATCGTTACCGCCGAATGCGTTGTTTTTCTGGCAATATTGTGGCGCGACGCTCCGCGTCGCAATTCACGCTGCGGAAAGGCTGTAAAAACTTCGTGGAGCACGTTTTCAACGTGCTCGAAAACTGGCTGAATTGGCACGTTGAAAACGTACCCCACGTCAATTTTTCACAGCCTCAGAGCGTCGTGCCACACTCCTACGGCTTCGCTTCACTAACCTTGACTGTGACTTTCACACCGCAGAGTCGAGGCCACAAACTCCCGAATCAATTTCGCCAGTCGATGTGGGTGAGTCAGAAAGACCAGCATTCCTGTTGTGTGAAAGAACTCCGTCCGCACGTTCGGAATCGTTGCCGAGAGTTCATCGCGACAGCGGCTCTGTGTCTCTCCCTCACCTTCAACCTGCAATGACATCACGGGAACTTGAAGCGGTTTCAACCGCGATCGGAGATCGCACTGACGCAGCATTCCGAACCGCTTCGCCAGAGCCGTGATCGGCGTTGCTCCGGCGTTGTCGAGATAAAACTGCCAGCGCGTCGGATCAATCGGCGGAAACCACAAGCGATGACTTCGTTCTTGAATCGCTCGCCACAACGGAATCGAACGCATTCGTCCCGGAATCCACCGCAGCATTGTGGCTGCGAATCGCTCAAAAAACGTGAGATGCAAATGAGCGAACGCCGCATGTAACGTCACGCTCTGAATTCGTGAGCCGAGTCGCAGCGCGGTTTCGAGCGCGACTGCCGAACCGAACGACGTCCCAAACAAATGACAGCCATCAGTTCCAGCAAATTCTTCAACAACTTCCGCAATCGAATCACAAAACACCGGCCACGAAACTCGCTGATCCGTCGGATAGTCCAACACCACGCAGCGGCATTGCACCTTCAGTAAGTAAACACACAACGCGAACAGCTCGCTCGATCCGCCGAGTCCGTTGAGCAAAACCAGCGTCGGCCCTTCGCCCCAAACTCGCCCAGTGATCTTTCCAGCGGGAGTTTCCGTATGCCATTGCTCCGACTGCTCACGAAATGCTGTGACAACTTGCTGCCACAACAACGGCGGAGGACATCCTTCGCGCGGAGCCAACGTGGCCGCGATCTGCTCGCTCGTTAGCGGGACATCACTTGCGCAATGCGAGTCGCCGCCGCTTCCACCGCAACACATTCCTTCGGGAGAGGTGCGGTCTAAAAATTCTTGCTGCGGACTCGTTTGTTGCGGGCTAACGCTCATGAATGATCTGGCCAAATTTCAACAGAACCAAACGACTCTAAAGATCGCGCTAGCGTCCCAAGATTCACTGAATTTTTGAGAATTTAGCCGCAAGCTCGCGCTACCAGACGAGGGATCGTAGGCTCGATTCGGAGAAATAGAAAGCGCGGCATAATGTGACTCATCGCTCTCATCGGCTCGTGATTTTTCGGCAGAAATCGGGGTCTTCGGTTGTCATGTGAGTTGGCGAGCTACGTTTGGCAAAGATGCCGTGAACCATTTTCACCCGTTCTCCTTTCACCCGTTGAGTGATGTGATGACCCAGAAGCAGCTTCGTCAGAAACTCTTTGTCAACAAAGCCATTCAGGGACGTTTACTCGTTCGCATTGGACTGTATTGGTTTCTCTATCACGGCGTGTTGTGGATGTCGCTGTTCCTGTTCCGGTATGCCGAACATCGCGGAGCCGTGCAGGCCGGTGCGTTGCCTCGGTCGTTTGCGGATCTTTATCAGCAATTTTCTCGCGAGTATTTCGGCGTTTGGATCTGTGCGTTTGCCGTTGCACCGATCGTTTTATGGGATCTGTTGCGTTTCAGTCATCGCATCGTTGGGCCAATTGTCCGCTTTAAGAACACGCTCGACAGCCTGTCTGCTGGGAGGAACGTATCCCAAGTTCGATTGAGAGACGGAGATTTGCTCATCGACCTACAAGACACGTTCAACAAGTACCTCGCCACACTGCAAACGTTTGAGCCACTCGATCAAGAGGTGGTGAAGTCAGACCTCATCGAAGAGGCACTCGCCGCAGAGTTGCGCAAGCTGCAAGCGGAAGTCGATGCGATCAAGTCACCAGAAAGCAGTTTGCAAACGACAAGTGCATAGGAGCGGCGCGAAGTAAAGTTTCCGATGTCATCCCGCACGACGCGCCAGGGAGGCCAATTCCTTAGCCGCTTTTCAAACACGCCCAATAAACAACTTGTGGCTATGGTTTTAAGGGACGGTTAGGGCCGGTCTGTTCCGAGTCTTTGGTCTGCCAAGCAAATCAATTCGTAAGCTGTCGCACTCTCATCAGCCGCGCGCAAGTCATCCAGGAAGCCGGGGAGCTGGATGATTCGTCCTAATCGAGCGAGCACATGCAAGTGCGTCTTTGAATCACGGCAGAGGACGAGAAAGAACAAGTCCGACAACTGCCGCTTCGGAGCACCGAACGGAATCCCAGACATCGTGCGACCAAACGCGATGATCGACTCGCCCAATGCGTCCGGAACCGGATTGCGCGTGTGGGGGATCGCGATGCCCGATTCAAAGCCGGTTGACATCACTTCTTCTCGCTGTTGCACCGCGAGAAGAATTTCTGCCGGTTTCCAAATCTGCCACGTCCGGCCGGCGGCTTCGATGAGGCATTCGAGTACCGAACGTTTCGTCCGCGCTTCAAGCGGTACTTGCACTGTTTCCGGATGTAACAAGCTACTCACCGGGCAATGAATGTCAGCTTCAGAATCTTTCTGTGCTCGTTCGAGTCCTTGCAGTTCAATGCCTGAATACTCGCGCATTTCTTGTTCGAGCCAATGCGTGATCTCGGTGGATTGAAACTGCCAATCACCCTGCACTTTGCGACCCGGAATGCGACCTCGTTGCACGAGCTTCTCGATCTCACGGCGATCTCGGCCCAAAAAGAGAGCCAACTCTTCAAGACTAAACGAGTCGTGCATACTACCGGCCCCGCTTTCAATTCAACTCGGACACCGCCGAGGAAGTGCGGGACCACACCGAACAAGTTCTTCTGCAAGTCCTTCCGGCCCCCACGAAGCGGGGGATGCTATCAAGCAACTCGCCGAGATTCACCGCCGCACGCAGCCGCAGCAAACGATTTCAGAGGTTGATCGGACAGAAATTCGCAAAGTTGTCGCGGCAACGATGCAGAAAGCTTAAGTCCTTCGTGGCCCAACTCTCTTCAGACCAAATTTGGTAATCCGCAAAACCACAGTAGTTCGCTTCAATGAGCCCTTGCATGAGAGCGTCGATTGGCAGCACCCCTTCGCTTGGGAGAACGCGATCGTATTCATCACGAACTCTTGAGCGACTGTCACTCAGTTGTACGACACCGATTTGATTCACAAGGTCCGGCAGCCGCTTCAACAACCCAGGCTCGTGCGCCGAATGATACGTGTCGAACGCGAGCTTCACGGCCGGATGATTCACGCAAGCCAGAATATCCAGTGTGTCATCAAGCGTCTGCAAAAAGGTCCATTCGTCTTTGAATTCCGGTCGCATCGGCATCAAGCACAGCTTCAATCGGTGATCGACCGCCTCGCCAGCCAGTTCTCGCAGAGCGTCCACGACTAATCGTTTCGCATGTTTGTTGAGGTGGTTACGTTTCGGTCCCGTCAGAACGATCAATGAGTCCGCTCCCAGACGTCCCGCCAATCGAATCAAGTCGCGGGTCTCCACCATGACGTCTGCCAACTCGCAACCGAACGCTCCGGTGAAACCTCCAGCGTAAGAAAGGGATGATGCCTTCAGCTTGTTCTCTATGAGAAGATTGACCGCTCGTTCTTCGCCGTATTCCAGCAACTTCGGCAGCCAAAGTCCGATCGCGTCGATCTCCGCGAGTCGGTAACGCATCACGTCTTGCTCGAAGGACCAACGGTAGGTCGTCGTTGCGTTGATGGAGAGCTTCAATCCGCTGCTCGAAACTTCTGACTGCTTTCGTTTGGACTTGGGTTCCTGCTCACTGACGGGAAGGAAGCTATTCAAGATTCGACTCGCTTAGTTCGAGATGAAAACAAATAAACCAAGGAACGCGGTCGCGATCACGAACACATTCCACGTGAGAGAAGAGAACGGAAAACGAATACGGTCAGAAATGACCATCAGCGAACGATTCATGCAAAGAAAACTCACAGCAACAACGCACGACCTAAGAATGGCTCAGTGATCAAGTCACTAGCCGGCTGCGTTAGTTGGGACAGACGGGTCATCCGACACATTCACCCAAACGTGAACGTGAGGTGCCCCACGGAAATGCCACACGAACGACGGACCTTCCAAACGCCAATTGTCCCACACACCATCGTTGCCCAAGTCCCCTTCTCGATAAAACGCCAAATGACATTGATCGAGACCTCCTTGAGCGGCCAAACAGTTCAACGCTTCTTGCCGATCGGAAAGCCGATACGGCTCAAGCAACGAATCGAGCACGCCACGCAGATGGTTCTTTTGATCGGCACTCATCTCTGAACCCGAAAGACCTGGAATCTTCTCCTTGGCTCCTCGGAAGCCAATCGCACTCTCGCTTGGAGTTTTTTCGATCAACACCAACTCGCGCTGTTTGCCATCGAGCATCTTGTACAACGCATTGGCCTTTAATGCTTGCGGCCAAAAGACGTTGCCTGCATGGTCGGATGGCTCATCAAAACCTTGAGCCGCATGTCCGTAGAAAATAGGGCCGCCGAAAGCCATGTGTTCGGTACTGTCACCGTCACAGCGAATCGTCAAGTGACGCCCCGTCATCACCAACTCGAACTTGCCTGATCCCGGCTGTCCGAACAGTGCGACCGTCTGTTGCTTACCGTATCCGCCAGCATCGTCTTGCAACTGCTTCCGAATGCGGTCGTGCCAATCTTTGTTGTAGAAGCCGTAGAAGATCGCCTCAATCACGTCCTTCTGATCGCGAGTGAAGAACTCGGTCCCAAGCCCCAGGGTTTTGACGTCAACGATCTGCCAGTTGTTGGAGACTCGCGTTCGCAGCACACCGCGATCGTCTTTATGGTCCCACGGAAAGCAGATTTCTTCACGCTGCTTTTCACTCAATGAGTCGTAGAACTTTTTAACCAACGGCTCAGAAGCGTTCGCGTTCGCAGTCTTTGGCTCATCCGACTTCAGCACTCGCGGTAGAGCAACACTCGCGATGGCAGCCGCTCCGATGTTCTGCACGAACTGCCGACGAGACACAGTCGTAACATTCAGTGCTGCGTGTGACTCAGGACAATCACATTCGAGGCAGCGTTCGCGATCAGGCATGAAAGTCTCCTTGATCGATTTGGGCGGTGTCGGATCAAGCAACGGGGCGAGAATTTAACGATGCCTTTTCAAAAGGCAAACGCATTTCTCACCACTTTGAGAACTTCTCAAGACATTGCTCAACAGCATCTTCGCTGTGTTGACAATGACCGCATCGCGATCGTCGCTCTGCCTTATTCAAGCACAGGCAGGGCGTCATGATTTGGCAATTCGTTCATGCGAACAATTGCGATCATTTTGAATACGGCCCGACTACAACAACCCGCGCCGCTTGAGTTCCGCCACCACCGTTTGCACGATCGCACCGACGTCTTGCGCCTTGATCTCGCTTGTTGTTGACGACGCCTTACCAATGTTCGTCGAGCACCCGCCGATCGGCTCATCAGTGAAGCCGTGCTGCGAGAGCAAACATTGAAGTGTCTTGCTTAGCGCGGTGAGATTCGTGACTTGCTCATCCGATTGCGGTTGCCGACCGACTCCCATGTTGAAACCACGAAGCTCAACCGCCGCACGGAAACCGTTCGGGAATTCCGCTGAATAAATCATCGTGTCAAACAGCGTCACGAGATCAAATTGTACTTGTCGCGCGTCATCCAACCGACCGCTCATTGTCAGGTCGTAAAGCAGTCGAGTCAGTTCCGGTACAACTCCCGATGAGGCATTCGTACCGCCATCGCAACCGATCAACAACATCGGCATCAACGCGGCGTCCCAGCCGGTGAGGAACGCGAACTCTGGGCGAATCGGACGCACCGCTTGAATCATGCGAATCATGTTGACGATGTCGCCAGAACTGTCTTTGATCGCCACGATTCGTTCACATTCTTCGGCCAAGCGGCGCACCGTCGGCACGTCGATCGGGCTGGCGAACATCGGGATATTGTACAGCGTCACGTCGATCGGCGTGTTTTTGCCGATCTCTTTGAAGTAAGCATAAACTGACGCGGGACTCAGCTTGTAGTAGAACGGAGCGACGATCGCGACCGCACGACATCCGAGTTCGTAGTAGTACTCGCAGGCTTTGATCGTCTCTTTGACATTCGCTTCCGCGGCTCCCGCCAGAATGGGGACTCGGCCGCGCGTTTGATCGGCGACGATCTCGATAATCCGGCGACGCTCTTCGACCGTGAATCGAGTGAATTCGCCCGTCGAGCCGTTCGGATACAGGCCATGCACGCCTTTGGCGATCAGCCAGTCGATGTACCGCCGTAACTCCGGTTCGTTGATTTCACCATGACAATCTTGCGGAACCAAATTTGGAGTAAAGATTCCTTGAAGTCGGTCGTTCGCCATGAGTCTCTCTCTCTCTCTTGTTCGTTGCGAGGCGCGTGACGCAAGCAGGAACGCTCACGAATCGAAGCCGCCTTACAACCCAACGATGCCAGTTCAACATCGTCGGCGATTCGCGGACGGAGCTTTGCGACAGTGTTGCCAACTCTTGCGATGGTCATGTGCGGAACGGTCTGCCCGACGCACACGATTGATGCAACCGAAAGAGTCAAGCAGTTGCCGGCCAGAAGAAACGAAACGTTGTCCCCGCTTCTGGCGATGACTCGCACTCAATCCGCCCGCCATGTTGTTCGACGATGCGCCAGCATTTCGACAGCCCAAACCCAAGTCCGCGTCCTGCTTGTCGTCCGGAGAAAAACGGATCAAAGAGGTGCTCACGCTCAATTGCCGACAAACCGACGCCGTGATCTTGGATGCTCAAAATCGCCAGCGGCCCTGCGGCGATCTTTTGCGTCTCGCATTCAATCGTGATTGCTCCGCCAGAAGCAGATGCGTTTACAGAATTGCTGAGCAAACTGCTAACAACAACTCGCAGTTGAACGGGGTCGGCCCAGATCGAGGCGGCCGGTGCGCCGAGTCGTTCCACAGTCAATGACTTCGCGCGGAACGAGTCACTCAGCTTTTGCCGTACGTCATCGACAACCGCGACCAAATCCAGCGACTTCGAGTCCGGCTTAGGAGGTCGAGCAAAGAGCATCACGTCGCCGATCATGTCCCGAATGCGCAATGCTTGCGCGCCAATCGTCAGCAGCGCTTGCCGACGTTCTGGGTTCGTCTCATCTTTGAGCAGAAGCTCTGCTCGACCGACAATCGTCGCCACCGGATTGTTGATCTCGTGCCCCGCGCCTGCCGCGAATTCCGCCAGCGCAGCGAGCTTCGCCTTCCGGAACTCTTCCGACTGAGTAATGTCGGCCAAGTCAGACACGATGCCCTCAATACAGGAGGCAGAAAACAGGCGACAACAAACAAGCAGACAAAAACAAGAAACCCAGCCTCAAGCGAGACCGGGTTTTATGGAATCTTCAATCCCTTCGTCGCTGAAGTCGTGAGACTTCAGACTGAAAGTCTCACGACTTCGGCGACGGGCAAGCGACCGCCATTTATCACCGAGCGGCGGCAACCGGCTCGACATCCAGCAACTGGCAAATGCGGTCGATCAATTGCTCGACTTCAAACGGCTTCTGCACGAACTCGTTCGCACCGGACGCCTTCAAGTCTTCAATTTTGTCCTGCTCGACCATGCCGCTGATGCAGATGATCTTCACGTCGTCCAGATTCGAGTCGCCGCGGACTCGCTGGCAGACTTCTTTGCCGTTGATATCCGGCAACATGACGTCCAGAACGATGATGTCTGGGTGATATTCTTTGACCATCATGCCGGCGTCGAAGCCGTTGTTCGCCACGCGGATCTCGAAGCGGCCGTCCGCTTCCAGCGCGTCGCGGATCAGCTCAACCAATTCCTCGTCGTCATCAACGATCAGGGCTTTCCGGCGACCACTTTCCAGCGCGTCCGTCGGGATGCCGTTTTCCTTCATGAAACGGAAGAGAATGTCCCGCGGAATTCGGCGGAACCTGGAGCCTGGAACGCGAAAGCCTCGCAACTGTCCAGAGTCGAAACAGCGAATGATCGTCTGCTGACTCACTTTGCAAATTTTGGCGGCTTCGCCTGTCGTGAATACGGTCTTCATCGCGTGCATCCATCCTTGTAACTGGCCGAATCGAGCAAGCGTTTCCAACCATGGTGGCCGCTCGACCGGTGAGACTTCCTGGTCTACCCAGTGCTCCGCTTGTGGCGGATGACGAAGTGTCGTGCTTCTCAGTCTTGACTGTTTTATCGGCTGAATAAGGTCTGCGTGTTGAGCGAACTTTACCAGCCTTAGCACGGCGGCGGATTGTTCTGCAATCTGCGGAATCGGTCAATAGGCGTTTCTTCAACCAAAACCCCTGGACTCGTAAAGCCACAAGACCCATACACACAACGCATTTTGTCACGACACGCAAAACCTGCCGTCGCATGTTCGCTCTTGGTTTTCAGACAAATGAGTACAATCAACATGCTTGCGAAGAGTCATCAAATGCTGGAGTTCCAAACTTAGGCTCATCAGGCTGTCTGTGAAACTGCCGTCGTGTTCGATGACGCGACCGCACACCGTGAGCGTTGTTAGCCCGAATGGTTTCAACGTGCCATTGAAGCCTGACGCGTGGTTCAACCACCGAGCGCAATCCGAGTCACGGCAATTTGCCCGGCAAAGCAGACGGCAACATCACGCCCTGGTGTTTGTGGTCGGTTGCGGTAGACACCACGATAGTGCAAGCGGTCGTCACGGTGTTCGTAGCGGACATCGTGACGATTCACGTCGAGCGAGCAGTCCACCAATTCAGGCTCCGGATGCGGCGGCTCCCAGATAGGAAAGTTCACATTCCAAAACCCCAATTCTGGCGGGGGGGCGTTGAGCAACTGAGTCAACACTCGACGCAACAAGCTCGCTCGCGGAGCCCAGTTCACTGCGTCTTTGCGGCCGACATACTGCGACAACGCAATTCCCGGTGTCCCCAACAGCACTCCTTCACGAACCGCCGCAACGGTTCCCGACATGTAGACATCGACTCCCAAATTGCCACCGTCATTGACACCAGAGAGCACCCAATCAACATCCAGGCGGAGATGCTGCATCGCGACTCGCACACAATCGGCCGGTGTTCCATCACAGGCGAACCGCGACGGCGCGACTTCGATCAAAGAGAGCGGTCGCTCATTGTTGACCTGATGTCCGCATCCCGATCGGACTCCATCAGGCGCGACGATAACCACGTCACCGAATTCCGCAGCAACCCCGGCCAGCAATTGCAGTCCGGGAGCAGTGATTCCGTCATCGTTGGTCAGCAGAAACTTCATGGTGCGCGCTTTCGTGAGCTCGATTCAATGAATGAGAAACAGTGCCGTTGAATGTTAGCAGTGCTCCAGCGCGATGCGAGTGACGACACGCCACAGCGTGACGCTCGACCAATCTCGTCGTCTGCTCTAACTTTCCGCTCCATCAATCAGTAACTAACGACAGCCATCAAACATTTGAGTGAGGACAGTATGAACCAGCGAATTGTGATGCGAACGGGAGAAGCCTTGGTCGAAGCCGCACCAGCTTGGTCGGCAGCGGAGCCGGAAGTGATTATCGGCGAACTCGACGGGCCGGTTGGTCATGCGATTGCCAATTTGATCGGTGACCAAATCAAAGGTCACTCGCGCGTCTTTGCGATTCTGAATTGTGACGTTCAAGTCCGTCCGGCGACGGTGATGGTCAGCAAAGTGACCGTCAACAACGAGAAATATACGAACATTCTAATGGGGACCGTGCAGGCCGCGATCGCCAACGGAGTGCTCGATGCCGTTCGCGCGGGAGACATCCCGAAGGAGAAAGCGAATGATCTCGGTATCATCGTTTCGGTGTGGCTCGATCCCAGTGTGGTCAACCTCGAGATCGATCACAGCATCCTGTTCCAAACTCATCGAGCAGCCATCGCCAAGGCGATTCACAAAGCGATGCACTGCGAACCGTCGATTGACTGGCTCTTGGAAAACCAAGACAAAGTCACACACTGTTTCCACCAAATGGCTCTCGACGGCCAGATCTGACCGATGCGGCTGTGATTGAAGGAACTCCCAAATGTGTCCAATCCGTTCGGTCGCGTTATTGCTGAGCCTCTCGTTCGCTGTGCTTCCTGCTTCAGCGGACGCACAGCAGCTCGCAATTCAGCAACCTGTCGTGGGCATGACTGCGGTCAATACAACGGTAATCGTCCCGAACCGTGGACAGATTCAATTGGGGGGAGCATCACGAGCGCAGTCATCTCGTCAGCAATCTGGTTTTGGTTTGCGCGGATCGAGCCTTGGCCTGTCACGCTCGTCGACCTCAGTTTCGGCGAGCGTCACGATTATCGACTTGCATGAGATGGACGAAGCTATTTTGAATTCGGTGCCGTCGCCCCCCAGTGACCGACCGTCACGGAATTTCGTTCGCGAAGTGGCCCCGCGACTGATTGAGCAATCACCGCAGGACAAAGCTGCTCACTTTGAACGTCTCGCCCTGCGAGCCGCGAGCGAGGGACGAACGGGCGTCGCCAAACTCCATTGGGCGATGGCGGAAAAATACAACACGCTTGCGATGAAGACATCCCGGACGCGATGACGCTCTCTCAGAACGACGCTGCGGTTGAGCGACAGCGTCGGCACATATCTTCGACGCGGCCTCCGGTCGTCACTGGAATCCGCTCGGACTCCAGCGACGGGTCATAGCCATCGGCGTCCGATAGACTTCATCACGGTCCTTGCTGTGATACACAATGTTGTGATCCACGACTTCCGACTGATCATTTGCGCCAAAAATCTGCTCCGCGACTTTGTCCCATGATCATCATTCCGATCAACACCGATGCACCGATCTATCACTGGCCGTGGATGACGCTGGTTTTGATCGTGGCGAACTGCGTGAGCTTCTACGTGACCAGTTTCGGCGCAGAGCCGACCGGTTGGATTTTGCAGTTCGGTCACGGGCTGCAACCCATTGAATGGGTCGCCTACAACTTTTTTCACTTCGGCTGGATGCACCTGATCGGCAACATGATTTTTTTGTGGGGCTTTGGCATTATCGTCGAAGGCAAAATCGGTTGGTGGCGGTTTCTGTTGGTGTATCTGTTGATCGGCGTGTTGGGCGGGTTGTTGATTCAGACGGTCATGCTCAGGCACGACAACCCGTTGAACCCAGGTGGTGGCGGTGCGTCGCTGGTGATCTATGGGCTGCTGGCAATGTGCGTGGTGTGGGCTCCCCGGAATGAGCTGGACCTGCTGATTTTTGCCCCCACGTTTATGTCATTTCGAGTCATCACGTACGAGGTTACGATCCTGACTTACGGATTTTGGTATGTCGCGATGCAGTTGGTCTGTGCGTGGTGGAATGGGTTTTCGATGGGAGGCGAGGCCGGGCATTTGATCGGCGCGGTGTGGGGCTTCGGAATCGCGCTGATGTTGCTCAAACTGCGCTGGGTCGATTGCGAGAACTGGGATTTGCTCGCTGTCTGGAACGGCACGTATGGCAAACCAGTGGGCTTCCGTGATTGGGTTGATGAACTTCAGGTGACTCACCCACCCGGCAAGTATGGCGACGATGAAACCACTCCGATCAAAGCCCAGAAAAAACGAACGGTGTTTCGGCCGTCGATCTATCTTTCTGACGAACCCAAACGCCGTAAGCGGAAGACTGGCGGATCGCCGCCAACGACAGACGACGATCTCGGCACGCCGCCAACGAAGTGATTATTGGCGAGCGAATCTCAGCGCGGCTTGGCAATGCTACTTCTTCAAGTACGCGCTGACCTCTTCCGTTGTCATTCGCACTGATGCGCCTGCGGTGGGAATCTCAACCTTAGCCGCCCAGAGGATGCTGTTGACGAGGAAGCGGCGATAGCCTGCTTCCGCCAGGCTGCTGTGAAGATGGGTGCCGGTGAAGGTGAATGATCGACCGCCGTTGGAGCGGTCATAGAGCCACGCGACGATCGTATCGTTGCCGAGTTCTTGATTCGCCGCTTTCGGTGAGACGGTCCGCAACAGCGGAGTGACTCCCTGCATCTCCGGGACGAATCGCAACTTGTAGAGCCAGCCGTCGTCGATCTTGAACGGCGTCACGCCGCGACTGACGGGGTGCTCGGCGAACTTCGAGAACTCCGTCACCCAGTGGGCTCGCTGCGAAAAGTCCTTTTCAAACGCAGCCCCCATCCAACTACGGGCTCGATCACCGAGTTCCTTTGGGTAGTCGATCACTTGATGCAGATGGACCAAGCCGGCACCGTCGTCAGCGAGCTTCTGCACTTGAGTCATCCGATCGCCGGTCAACAGACCATGCTTGTCACCGCCGTCGAACAGCAACACGACCGCTTTCGCTCCGGCCAATGTCTCCGGCTTCTTCGGCCAATCGAGTGCCAACACCGGAAAGACTCCCGGCGTTTGCCTGAGCAGATCGGCCAGTACCGCGCAGCCCGCAACGTATTCGTGTTCGCCCGGTTTGAAGACATTCGATCCCGCGATCAACACGATCTTGGTCAACTTGTAATCCGTTGGCAGCACTTCGATTTGATCGGCTGCTGGAAATTTGGAACCGGGCTCGGCGGCTGGCGTTTGTGGTGAAACGAGTGCGATGAGCGGCAACGCCAACATGAGCACGATGGTTCGACAAGATGAGGGCATCAACAGATCCTTAATTGAAAATTTGGGAGTGCGATGGCTCAACATCGCTTTGGATTTTGGATCGGCGAGAGTTTGACGTCGAACGACAAATCCTGCGAGCGGCGCAGAAGCCGTGATCTGCATTCGTGCTTCACAAAAATCGGTGGAAAGTTACCACGAAGACACAGAGAGAAGCGTTTAGAACAGGCGATGAATTCTCACGAGCGATCGGCTTCTCTGAAGCGCGCACGTCATCGGCGAACACAACTCGCGTGAGTTGCAGTCTCGGTCGGTACGGCGACAATACCACCCCGCAATCGGTGGCACTCACGCTCTCCGACAACGTTCACTGATACACCGTGCTGTCGGTTCTGCGGTGAGACGTTGAGATGTTTTCACTTTCTCTTTCTGAAAGGTTTCTGCTGTGTCGACTCTCGTGCAAAATCCCGCTCCCGAATTCTCGGCGAAGGCGGTGGACGGTGGTAAATTTCGCCAAGTGACGTTGTCCGAATTCAAAGGTAAGTACGTCGTTCTTTTTTTCTATCCGCTCGACTTTACCTTCGTCTGCCCGACCGAAATCACGGCGTTCAGCGACCAGGCTGACGAGTTCGCCAAACGCAACTGCCAAGTGCTTGGCGTGTCGGTCGATAGCCACTACACACATCTCGCTTGGACCAACGTGCCGCGCGAACAAGGTGGCCTGGGCGAGATCAAGTACCCGTTGATCGCCGATCTCACGAAGTCGATCGCTCGTGATTACGGCGTGCTGATCGAGAATGCCGGGATCGCACTTCGCGGTCTGTTCCTCATCGACAAGGCGGGCGTCGTTCGCCATCAATTGATCAACGACCTGCCGCTCGGACGCAGCGTGGATGAAGCGATCCGGATGCTTGATGCGTTGCAGTTCTTTGAGCAGAACGGTGAAGTCTGCCCCGCCAACTGGAAGCCGGGCTCGGCAACGATCAAGCCCGATCCGGAAGGCTCGAAGAAGTACTTCGAGCAATGCACGAAGTAGTTCCCTGAGCGTTTGAGTTTTATTGCACGAAGCCTGAACCCCATCGAGCTCGTCTTGGTGGGGTTCGGGCCTTTGCACTACGAACGGATTCACTTGGCAGGTTACTCGGCGTAGTGCAAAAGCCCTTTACCGCTGAGGCAAGCTCAGTTGAGTTTGTGGCAACGTGAGCCGGGCTAATCGTGTCGCGTTCGCTGAAAACTAGGTTTGTATCGCCAGTGCGTTAGGTTGTTTCGCATGTCCTCTTCGTTTCCGAGTTCGCGACGTCTGAAAGTGATGTTGCTCGTCCCGACACTCGATCAGTCGGGGGCCGAGAAACAGTTAGTGTTGCTGGCGTGTCGGTTGCCTCGCGATGAGTTTGATGTGCATGTCGTCGCGCTGACTCGCGGTGGACCGTTTGCGGATGAACTGGCTAAACAGGGCGTGCGGTTGACGGTCCTCGGAAAGCGCTGGAAGTTCGATCCGGTCACGTTGTGGCGGCTGCGAAAGCTTATTCAACTCGAACAGCCCGACATTCTTCACACATGGTTGTTCGCGGCGAATGCGTACGGGCGATTGGTCGTCTGGCGGCAGATGCGTTCGCGACCGAAGATCATTGTGTCGGAGCGCTGCGTCGATGTTTGGAAGTCGGGTTGGCAACTGTGGCTCGATCAGAAATTGATCGGTCGCGCGGATCGGCTCATCGGCAATTCGCGCGCGGTGGCGGAGTTCTATCGGTCGATCGGTTACCCGACTGACGTCGTGCGTGTGATTCACAACGGCATCGCGATCCCCGAATCACCGACGCTGAGCCGCGAGTCATTGCTGGCCGATTTGGAGATTCCGGTCGGTTCTCCGGTGATCGGTTTCATTGGCCGAATGGCTCGGCAGAAGCGAGGTGAGGACGTGATTTTCGCGATGGCGTTGGTCGCCATTTTGCGACCGGACGCGCATCTGTTGATGATTGGCGAAGGGCCGGAGCGGGACAAGCTGATGAAGTTTGCTCGCGATATCGGCATCGATCATCTTGTGCGGTTCACTGGGCATCGTGCTGACGCGGCGAAGTTTTTGTCGGTGATGGATGTGTTTTGGTTGGCCAGCGATTTCGAGGGGCTGTCGAACAGCCTCATGGAAGCAATGGCTGCCGGGGTTCCGTGCATCGCGAGCGACATTCCGCCGAACCGCGAACTCGTCGTGGACGGCGAGACCGGATTTGTGGTGCGCGTCG
>JAYUFI010001000.1:0-1206 GCA_043738805.1 Planctomycetaceae bacterium
GTGACAATCCGGGCACGACTCTGCCGCTCATCTCCCAACTGTAACCCCGAATTTCCTCGGCAATTACTGGCACTTCCACGAGCCGGACAATTTTCCCGATGCGACGAACTCCCGTGCCACTTGCTCCAGTTGGTCTGCCTGTAAAAAACAAACTCAAGTCGCCGGACTTGACGTGCTAGCCGGGATTATTCACGGACAACGCGTGACTTCGCTCTACGTAGCCATCATCGCTCCGCGTGATGAGCCGGACGCTCAATACGGCACGAATTGTCGCGGTGGGTTCGATCGTCTTGTAACGCTCTGCTCGTCACGCGGAGCGATGACGGCTACGTACTTGCGGCTTCGCCGCTTGATAATTTGCGATGATTCTTTCCCGGTAGCATCTCAGGTCATGCCACTCGACCCGCACAATGTGGGGGATCGGTACGATCGGAACCACCCGGCGACCACGGCCAGAATCTGGCTGGCGAACTTACGCCTCGGAATCGAGACCGTTGCCACGACGAATCAACTTTCCTGTTTGTGTTTCTGAAAGACAACAAGTCGTAAGGGATAGAACAGAGCCGTGCGATCCGAGATCAAGGAATCGAACTTCGCGGAAATCGACCGCCTTGGTATCCTGAACGTGGAGGTCAAAAATGGCGTCGCTTTCCGTCCGAGTTTCCGAACGTTTATTGCAATCCCTGAAACGCCGAGCGACGGCTCAATGCCAGTCGCTGGAGAAGGAAGTTGTCGAACTCATCGCGCTGGGTTTAGAGAAGTCGGACTCCGAAACCCACCTCTTAGAAGAGTTTCTACAGCCGTTGGAGATGATGGCAGATGATGACCTCCGGAATGCCGCGCGATCGCGTTTGACACATAGTTTGTCCAATGAATTGGAGAAGCTGCATCAAAAACGACAACGAGGCGGAATCACGCAGGTCGAGCAGGACCGAGCCAAACAGTTGACGGAGCAGTTTGAACGCTGCCTAATCATGCGTGCTCGGGCGATAGAACTGCTGCATGCTCGCGGCCACGATGTCACGCGGATGACTTCGCTTTGACCCATTCCAATGCGGTGTCGCGGTCGAGGAGTTCACCGTTGAGTTGGGCGTCACGAGCCTCTTCCAGCAGGCGTTTGAACTGCGGGCCGGGTTTCAGGCCGAGAGCAATCAAGTCGTCGCCCGTGACGAACGGCGGTGGGTCGAGAACGTCTCGCGGCGTTGT
>JAYUFI010001001.1:0-1206 GCA_043738805.1 Planctomycetaceae bacterium
ACATGGCGCGCATCAAGCGCCAGAACAGCAAGAAGATCAGCGTCATCATTGGCAACCCGCCGTACAACGCGAACCAGGCGAACGAGAACGACAACAACAAGAACCGCGAATACCCGCAGGTCGATGCGCGCATCAAGCAGACCTACATCCACGAGAGCACCGCGCAGAAGACCA
The DNA here is from genome assembly GCA_043738805.1 of Planctomycetaceae bacterium. Classification (GTDB taxonomy): domain Bacteria; phylum Planctomycetota; class Planctomycetia; order Planctomycetales; family Planctomycetaceae; genus SXKJ01. The sequence continues at coordinate 175 of JAYUFI010001001.1, forward strand.
AGCTCTACGACATGTACGCGCGGTTCTTTCGTTGGGCCAGCGACCGGCTCGATGCGAATGGCGCAATCGCGTTCGTCAGCAACAGCTCCTTCATCGAGAGCCGCACCTTCGATGGCTTCCGAAAGATCCTTGCGACGGAGTTCAACGAGATTCGGATCGTCGACTTGAAGGGCAATGCGCGGACGAGCGGCGAGCGTCGCCGCAAAGAGGGCGGAAACGTCTTCGACGACCAAATTCGAGTTGGAGTGGCGGTGTGGTTCTGTGTGAGGAAGAAGGGCGTGCACGGGTGCCGCATCTTTTATGAAGCCGTCCGCGACTATGCGAAGGCTGACGAAAAGCGAGAGTTCTTGGTTGGGTCGCGATTGAGCGAGCGGGTTTTCATTGAAATTCGACCCGATGCAAAGTACAACTGGCTGAACCTGACGAGCAATGACTTCGATGACCTGATGCCACTCAATGATCGTGGCGCTGGAGTAAGGATTGCGAAGGGGGTCTTTGATCTCGCAACCAACGGCGTAAACACAGCGCGCGATGAATGGGTCTACGCGTTCTCGGCGAGTTCGCTGAAGGAGCAAATGAAATTCGCGATTGGAGAGTTCAACCGCGAGCAAGCTCGATGGTCCAAGGTCAAAAGCGTCGACCGTTCACAGGTCAGCCAGCACTTGAAGTGGAGCGAATCATTGCTGGCGAAAGTGCAGCGTTCACCTGCCGTACCTCTGGCAACATCGCTCGTCATTGCGGCGCACTACCGGCCATTTATTCGTGTCGAGTATTACGCCGACCCGATCTTCTCTGACAGGCTGACCGCAAACCACGCAGCCATGTTCGGCGCGTCGTTGCGATGCGCGAACCCATGCATTGCGATATCCGCGCCCGGGCCGGCCTCGACGTTTCGAGCGTTGGCATCGGATCGGTTGTGCGACTGGCACTTCATGGGCGATACGCAGATGTATTCGTTCTATCGGTACGACGAAGTCGGCACCCGCATCGACAACATCACCGACTGGGCCCTCGCCGAGTTCAGGAAGCACT
>JAYUFI010001002.1:0-1204 GCA_043738805.1 Planctomycetaceae bacterium
CAGCACGGCATCTACGTCAGCAACAGCGGCGACTATCCGGTCGTGCGGAACAACATCACGTTCGGCAATCACGACTGCGGCATTCAGCTCAACGGAGACGTGCATCAAGGAGGCGATGGCATCATCAGCCACGCGCTGCTGGAAGGGAACGTGATCTACGACAACGGCGTCGGTGGCGGCGGCGGGTTCAATCTCGATGGCGTGCAGGATTCGATCATTCGGAACAACTTGTTGTACGGCAATCATGCGGGAGGGATCGTGCTGTTCTGGTCGCGCGGCGGCGGAGCGTCGACGAACAATCTCGTCGAGAACAACACAGTCGTCCAAGCGAACAACTCGCGATCCGCGATGGTCGTTGATAGCAGTCCCGGCAATCATCTCGTCAACAACATCTTCTATAACCCCAGCACCTACAAAGGGAGCATCGCCATCGACGCCGCGAGTTCGGTGGGCTTCATCAGCGACTACAACGTGGTCGATGACAAGCTGGTCGGCCCGAATGGTTGGCAGAATCAAACGCTGACGCAGTGGCAACAACGAACGGGACAAGATCAGCATTCGTTCGTATCCGATCCGGCGACGCTCTTCGTCGATGCCGCTCACAACGACTATCACATGGCCGCGAACAGCCCGGCCATCGACAAGGGAACGGTTTGGCCTCCCGATCCGAGATTCCCGCAAGGACCGACGCACGTTGACATCTACCAACACGATCGACCGCAAGGTGCGGGAGTTGATATCGGCGCGTTCGAGACTTCCCCGAATGCCGTACAACCTTGCATCAAGTTCTCTTCGCCCGATTTCTTGGCCTATGACTACAGCGGCATGGCGATTGTCGAGGTTGATCGACTCGATGACACCGAAGGGACAACGACGGTCGATTACACAACGACCGGCGGCAACGCTCCGCTGTCGGATTTCACGCCCGTCACCGGCATGCTGACGTTCGCTCCGGGCGAGACTCACAAAGAGTTCCAGGTCTTCGTCGGCAATCACGCGACGAACCATCACGAAACGATCGGTCTCACGCTGACCAACATCACCGACACCTTACACAATCCGTCGTGGGGGCAAAGTCCGCCGGCTGGCTCAACGCTGCATCTCTTCACGAACACGTACGGTCGCGAAGGGACGTTTAACTTCAGCACCGAAGTTTTCGGAGCAGAAGAAAAGAACGGCAGCGTGCTGATCACGGTGACTCGCA
>JAYUFI010001003.1:0-3350 GCA_043738805.1 Planctomycetaceae bacterium
AAAGCATGCAGATTGCCGCCTAGGGTGCGAAATTTATGTGCAACGACATCATCAAAGGTGACGATGGCAAAGACACGCTCAATGGCGAAACCGGCAACGATTCGATCTTCGGCTCAACGGGTGACGATTCGATCTTCGGAGGTGATGGCAATGACACCATTCAAGGGGAAGATGGATTCGACACGGTTGATGGCGGTCTCGGCAACGATTCCATCATTGGTGGTAACGACAACGACAGTCTGTTGGGCGGACTCGGCAATGACACGCTCAACGGCAACGATGGCAATGACACGCTCAGCGGTGATGACGGCAACGATTCGCTGACGGGCGACAACGGCAACGACAGCCTGCTCGGCGGCAATCAGAATGACACGATCGACGGCGGCGCGGGAGACGATTTGCTCTTCGGCAACACGGGCGACGACTCACTCGTCGATGCTGCGGGCGCGGACAAGATGGATGGCGGCACCGGCAATGATAAGCTCGACACAACGGGATCAGTGGATGTCGTCGGTACGGCTGAGAATGACACGCTGCTCGGCAACGACGGCAACGACACGGTACTCGCAGGGGCCGGAGACGATTCGCTCGATGGCGGCATCGGCAACGATTCGCTCGACGGCGGCGTGGGGACGGACACCGTCTTGGGCAACTCGGGTAACGACACGGTTAATGGCGGTGACGGAACCGATTCGGTCAGCGGCGGTGCGGGGAACGATGTCATCAACAGCGGGGCGGGAGACGACACGCTCGTTTGGTCGGGAGCAGCGGACGGATCGGACACGTTCGTGAATGGCGGTGGTTATGACATCGCTCAAGTCATGGGTTCGGCGGCATCGAACACGTACACGGTTTCCAAGAACAACTCACAAATCAAAGTTGCCGACGGCTCTCAGGCGTTGTTGGTTGATCCGTCGATCATTCAAGTCGAAATTTATGGACTCGGCGGAAGCGACACGATCAACGTTCAGGCGCTTTCTGGCTTGGCGACGGCGTTGGTCGTCATTGATGGTGGCGACGGGACCGACGTCATCAACGCTGGTGGCCTCGCGATGGGAAACGTCATTCTGCGAATGATTGGCGGTGCGGGAAACGACACGATCACCGGCTCATCGAGCGGCGATCTGATCGAAGGTGGAGACGACAACGACTCGATCTATGGCAACGCTGGTAACGACTCGATCTTCGGCGGCAACGGCAACGACGCGATCAACGCCGGTGCTGGCAACGACAGCGTCAGCGGTGGTGACGGCAACGACAACATGAAGGGCGATCTCGGTAACGACACGATGAGCGGCGATGCGGGCAACGATACGGTCGATGGCGGCGACGCTGGTGACACGCTCTTCGGTGGCGACGGCAACGACAGCATGTTGGGCGGCACCGGCGACGATTCGATGAACGGTGGCATCGGAGCCGACAGCATGTTCGGCAGCAGCGGCAACGACGCGATGGATGGTGGCGAAGGGAACGACATCATCATGGGCGAAAACGGCAACGACTTGATTCACGGCGGCGACGGCGATGACAGCATCGACGGAGCGGCTGGCGACGACACGATCATCTCAGGCAACGGCAATGACACGCTGATCGGCGGCGACGGAAACGATGGCCTGAATGGGGGCGACGGCAGCGACGTCGTCAATGGCATGGCAGGCAACGACACCCTGCTCGGCGGCGACGGAAACGACTCGCTGCTCGGAGGAGCGGGCTTCGACGTTCTCAACGGCGGCCAAGGGGACGACACGCTCAACGGTCAAGGGAACTTCGACACGCTGACCGGCGGCGGCGATCCCGGCGACGTCTTCATTGATCCAATCAGTGAGATCAACGAAGCGTTTGTCCTGCAGAACGATATCTTGTCGCGATTGGAAGCGGTGTAACAACCATCAAGAAGGGGCCAGCTTTGTCCGACTCATTCGCCGACTTTGCTCAGCGAGCCGAAGTCGTTCGACAACTGCGGACGCTGTTGAGTGAGCGTTGTTCCGATCGGTGTGACGATCGGAACAACCACGCGAAGGACGTGTCGCATCACTCGGCTCAGCCGCCGGACTGCGTTGTCTTTCCGAAATCGAATGACGAGGTCGCGAGCATCGCTCGGCTGTGTCATGAGGGCCGCATGCCGCTGATTCCGTTCGGGACGGGCACGGCTGTCGAAGGTGGCGTTGTTGCGATTCACGGCGGCGTTTGCATCGATCTGACTCGCATGAATCACATCAAGCGGTTCAGCCCGGCGGACATGGACGTCACCGTGCAAGCGGGTGTGACTCGGATGCAGCTCAACCAGTTTTTGGAGGAGTCGCACTCGAACTTGTACTTCCCGATTGATCCCGGAGCGGACTGCACGCTCGGCGGGATGGCGGCCACACGAGCGTCCGGAACCGCCGCAGTTTGTTACGGGACGATGCGCGAACGAGTGCTTGCGTTGACTGCGATCCTGGCAACAGGCGAAATCATCCGCGCCGGCAGTCGAGCTCGAAAATCGTCGGCGGGCTATGACCTCGCACATTTGTTCGTCGGCTCGGAAGGAACGCTCGGCGTGATCACCGAAGTGACGCTGCGGCTGGCTCGCAAGCCGGATGCGATCTCCGCAGCCGTCTGTGCGTTTCCGGAGATCGACGCGGCGGTGAATGCGGTCATCGCCATTCTGACGGCGGGCATTCCGATGGCTCGCATGGAATTGCTCGATGAAGTGCAGATAGCGGCGGTGAATCGTTACAGCCGCTTGAGCTATCGCGAGACACCGACGCTGTTCGTGGAATTTCACGGCAGCGCATCATCCGTCATTGAACAATCCGAAGCGGCAGGCGCGATCGTGCGGCAATTCTCGACCGAACCGTTTCAATGGGCGACCGCCGAAACCGACCGCCGACGTTTGTGGCAAGCTCGACACGACGGCTATTACGCCGCGCTTGCGCTGCGACTAAATGGCGTGGGATATGTCACCGATGTCTGCGTCCCGATCTCGAACTTGGCTGAGTGCATTCGTCGCGCGAAACAGACTCTGCGAGCAACAAACATCCCCGCTCCGTTGTTCGGTCACGTCGGCGACGGAAATTTTCACATCGTCTTTTCGATTGATCCGAACTCCGTCGCAGAACTCGCCGAAGTACAACGTCTGAGCGATGAACTCATCACTCACGCACTGGCCCTCGACGGAACTTGCTCCGGCGAACATGGCATCGGTCTCGGCAAGCGAGCCGCACTCCGCCGCGAATTTGGATCGGCCGTCGATGTCATGCGAGCCATCAAAGCGGCACTCGATCCACACGGGATTATGAATCCGGGGAAAGTGCTGTAACGGGGCAAAGCCACAAGTACGTAGCCGTCATCGCTCCGCGTGACGAGCC
>JAYUFI010001004.1:0-3345 GCA_043738805.1 Planctomycetaceae bacterium
AATTCTTCTTCCACCACTTTCCCCAACGGAACAAGTTCCATGAGTTTTCGATTTCTGCAAGCGGCCTCAATCAAGTCTATGTTCACGAGCCTCATGGCAATGACGCTCGCAGTCGGTGCGGTTGCGTGGCTGACGAACGGTTCGCCTGCATTGCCGCAACTGGCTGTGGCTGAGCAAACGAAACCCAAAGCAGACTCCAAGCACGACGCCTCCGAACACGCTGCCGAGACCGCCGCGTTGAAGCTGGTGTTTGTCGGAGCCTCCGTGGACTTGTTCTTCGATCCGGCCGAAATGGAAAGCGGCAAGCCCGGCCTATCGGGAGTCAAATTCCGCGATCACGTCGATGTGACTGGCAAAGAATTGTTGCGGTTTGAAAAGGGCGACGGCGAAACTTGGCTGATTGACCCCGACACGGTCTTCGCCTTCCGTGCTCGCAAAACGAAATGATGGCGTTAGTTCTGTGCGTCAATCGTGGACGCTGCCTTGGGGATCGGCACGGTCGAGTTGAACTTGAAGCCATCAACTCGGCTGACGGTGGCGATGCAGACGATCGCTTGCAGAATCAACAGCGCGGCCCAGCCTTTGGATGGTGAGCCGGCATATTCCGGCAGCGTTTGGCCGGGACCGATGACGATCTTCGCGGTGACTTGTTGCTCACGGCCCGCAACCCAAAGCAGCCACGGCAGCAGGAAAATCCAGAGCCGCGCGATTTCGCCGCTGTTCTTGCCGGAGAGCCACAGAACCAGCAGCGTGATCAAGCACCACAAACGAAAACTCGCCAGCGAACGACCGGATTTCAAGCAGCCGTGCGTGCAACTCAACCACGTCGAAACGGCCATCACGAAAATCGGCGTACCGACGGCAAACGCCAACTCGATCGGATTGACGAGCATCCATGACGTCGTTGAGCGCGGATACTTGTCGTAGAACGCCGCGTGATTGCGGAAGTTCTGCAACCAGACTGCGGGCAGGTCGAGCGACGATTGCCACTGTGCCAAGAAGGTCAACGCGAAAAAACTGCCGAGCGCCGACGCAACACAGATCACGAGATGTTTCACTCGCGTGGCCAACGATTCGGTCGATTCTGCGAACAGGCAATCAGCCAAAGTCCACGTCGCTGCCAAGAACGCGACCGGCAACATCGCCAAGCTCAATCGCATTCCGACTGACATCACGATCCCGGCTGCGAGGCCAAATATCCAAGAACGCTGCGACCACGCTCGGCCCCAAGTCGCCAAGAACAACGTGCCCAAAAATGGCAAATACAAATCCGACACTGGATGAAACACCGCGAGCGCCGGAATCAACGGCCAGAAGCAAACGATCCGCCACGCCGTTTCGCGTCCGCAAGTTCGTCGCAGCAAACAGAACAACGGCACGACGGTACTCATTGCCGCGAGTCCCGCCAGCAACGCTGACAACCACAACGCCGCTCGATCCACGTCGCTCAAAGCGTACTTTGTGTCCTTCGATGTCTCCGCCAAAACGTCGAGGCTCGCACGCACCGAATCGGGTTGATACTTCAACAACCACGCCTGCAACTTCGGCGATCGACCGACATAGCTAATGATCGACTGATGCCACTGAATGAAACCGGGCGGATGCGTGCCGAAGTGCAACACGTCCCCTTCTTTCATGCGGTTCGCGTACTTCGCGAGATATTCTGGATCGTCGTTCGCCACGAATCGCGCTTCGTGGTAGTAACCTTGAGTGCTTTGATACCACACAACCCAAGGTGCCTTTGACAGACGATGTGGATCAGGCGGGCATTCTTGAGCAAGCCCATGCCACACCGTTCCGACCAGCACCAACGCCGCCAGCCAACCGGTCATCTCCCAGCGATCAGCGTCGAGCACTCGGCGATCAGCGAACAGGCACACGACCAAATAAACCACCGTCGCGATGCCGGCCACGATCCAACCAAACGTCAGCTCTTTCAGAGAGGCGGCGTCATACGCAATGCGATCCCACGTCCATTCTCCGGCACCAGGCACACCCAACGGGATGTCCGATTTCCATAACAACCCGATCGTCGCCGCCACGCCCACAATTTGAGCCAACCAAAACAAGACCTTCGTCAAACGCATCGCCACTCCCATTGATCAATGACCAATACAATAACTCAGCCAATCATCTGGCCGTCATTCCGTGAGGCGGTATTAAAGCCCATCAGTGCGGTACGCACCAACGCCACCTTGCGATCGTCTTCCGTGATGCCAGCCCAACCAAATTCGCTTTTGAAACAGCCGTCCGTTGTAGTCCCAGCCGAACGTCCCTTCGTGCGGACAACGAACGTCGCCCCCAAACGCGGCTCCACCACCAACGTAGTCGCCTGATTCATGGCAACCTAACGATGGCCTCGCCCAGCGTGAGACGCATTGCGGCCAACCAGCCCAATAGTGCCGAGCGATGTTCTGACTGACGTCGTTATTACTTGACGTCGTCGCCAACTCTTCCGCGTGCAATAACGTTGAAACCAAGACAATCGATATGCTGACCATCAGGCAAAGCGAACGGATCAAGCTCATGATTCAGCATCCTAGTGAAGCGACATATCGTTCCGATTCACAACGATCGCGTGTCCGCGATTGTCCTTTTATCTGCAGTCCGGCTTTGCCATCCGCAGGAAGTAGAAATTTCGGAGATTTCCTGCGGATGAAGGAATCCAAGAGATCATCTCGTCGTGTCCTTACGCAAACGGATTGCGGTTGAATTTCTGATACGGCAAGCGAACTCCGCGCACGAAGAACTGGTCCGCACGCAGCGATTCAGGAGCCGCGAAGTCAGTTCGTCCGAAGAACGTCACGACATCGTCTTGATCAACGCCGTCACCGCTCACGCCGAAGCCACCGATCAACACGCCCGCCTTGTTGTAGACCGGCGCGCTGCCGGGGAAGAACACGATCCCGTTTTGATTGGCAATGTTGTTCGGATCGCGGAAGTTTCGACCCGGATTGAACGAATCGAAACCGAACACCGATTTGAAATCGGAATACGCTGCCGGAGCCCCGGAGTTCTCAACAGCACCGACGTTGATGTTCGGGTTCGACGACTTCAACAAGTTGTTCTTGAAGCCCGGGTCATTCAGGATCGAAAACGCTCCCGGCTTCGAGCTGTCGGTCCCTTGCGGGAAACGCGGCTCGGCGAGGAAGCGGAACGTGCGGTTCGTCAACGCGACTCCGGCAGGAACGCTCGCATCGGGAACACCATCGTGGTTGTCGTCCACTCGGTCGCTGCTTTGTAGTTGAATCGCGTCCGCGTAGTACGCCGTGTTGCGTGCCTTCGCGACCGCCACGTCGACCGAGAAGACTGTTGCGTCCTTCATGCGATACAAGCCCAACACGT
>JAYUFI010001005.1:0-8829 GCA_043738805.1 Planctomycetaceae bacterium
TCTTGCAGAATCAAACTGACCTGGCGACTGCATTGGATGCATTCAAAGCCACGACGCTAGGGTTGCCGCCGCACTTGCCTATCGAGTTGGATGATTCACTAATTCGGCCGTTTCAGTTTATCGACCCTGAAATCGGATCTGTCCAAGACGGATTAGCCAAGATTACTTCCGATCTAGGCGATTTGCCCATGACTGCGTCTGTTGCCGAATTAGAAGTGATAGCAGATCGCGTTGCCGCATCGCGGAGAGATATCGAAGAACAATTCAGCGTAGTCGAGGTTGACTTACTGAAGTTGGACTCGGTGTCTGCCTCGCGGTTCAAGGACGTGACACCCGAAGATCAGAAGGCGACCCGTGAAGAGTGGCAGAAGCTGAAGGAAACTCGTCAGCGATTGATCGAAACTCACAACGAGACCGGCAAGACGTTGAGTGAAATTCGTGCGAGGTTCCAATCAGAAACCATCGCGAAAGTCTCTCAAGAACTCGTCGCGCTGTCCGTGGAGATGACGAACATTATCGGCGAACTGTCATTGGTGCAGGCTCGTTCGCGGCTAGATGCCATCAGCGTTGAGCCGTTGGAATTGCATCCGTTGGAAGCGTTGGCGATTGCCCGAGGGAACCGCGTTGATTGGATGAACAACCGATCTCAGTTGGTCAATACGTGGCGGCTGATCGAATTCAACGCGAATGCGCTGGAAGCTGGCGTTGATTTGGTCTTTAGCGGTGATTTGGGAACGACTGGCGACAATCCACTCAATTTCAATCACACAACCGGTGGCTTGAAGGCCGGTCTCCGTTTTGACGCACCGTTCACTCGACTGCTCGAACGCAACAACTATCGGCAACAGCTCATCGTTTATCAGCAACGGCGACGGAGTTTGATTCAATTTGAAGACGGTGTGCATCGCACGTTGCGACTCTATCTCCGCCAACTGAGCCGCTATCGTGTGAACTTGGAGATACAACGTCGTGCGGTCGCGATCGCGATTCGCCGAGTCGATCAGCGGCGTGAGGATTTGAACAAGCCGCTCGCGTCGGCTGCGCCGGGCGCGGCAGCGGCAGCGCAGTTCGGGCCAACGGCTGCGTTTGATTTGCAGACTGCGTTGTCTGACTTGCGCACTGCCCAGAACAACTTCATGAGCGTGTGGTTGAACTACTATGAAGCTCACATGCAACTGACTCGCGATCTCGGTGTGATGCAGTTGGACGGCGACGGGCTGTGGGTGCAACAGCCGCTCGAAAACTTTGAACGCTGTTGGCCGGATGACGATTTACTTCCGCCAGAAATACCGGCGCAGTGGTTCAAAGATCTCGATGGTGCTAGCTCAATGAAAAACGAAGCCGGAGAGGGAAAGAACTCCGCGCCGCCGCCGCCGGCTCCGTCAGCAGCGTTGGATGGTTCTCAGAAACCGAATGACAACGGCAATGTTGAGCGTGAGCTAGGAAAGACAGATCAAATGCCGCGAGCGTTTCCGTTGTTGGGCCGCCGGCCGCGGTCGTTGAATGCAAAAGCGGTTTCTGAAGCGAAGGTGATTCCGCGCAGTGACGCGACTGCCACGAAATAGCGATCAACGGGGTTAGGAACCCCGACCCCGTCACGATCCGCGAGACGATGGTTCAGCAAACTTTGATCAATGGCTCGTCGAAGGGACGGCTCCTGCATACGATGACGTGGCTTTGTACGCCCGCCGATTGGATTCTTGAAACAACCTACCAATACGTTCCCGCCAAAACTCCTGGCTCGATTCTGTTCTTTGCGGAATCCTCGCTGGGTGTTTACCTCGATCAGAGGAGATGCCATGACTTCGGCTCTTGAGACTCGATCGTCTTCCCCGGATGACTTGATCTATCGGTTCCGACGTGAACGACCGACTCGCGGTATGGGCCGCGTGGTTCTCGGTCTTCTTTTTATTGCGGCGCTCACATTGGGGGGCTTCAGCTATTTTGGCACTGGAGCGAAGAAGTCGGGCGAAGCGGACGGTTCCGTCGTGGCGAGCGTCAGCGGTGCCCTGACTCATACCGCCGCCCGTTCGCGGTTGCAGATCACGGTGGTCGCGGCGGGGAATCTCGAAAGCTCCAAAAACATCGACGTGAAGTGTCTCGTCGCTGGTGGCAGTTCGATTTTGTGGATCGTGCCGGACGGAACCGAGGTCAACAAAGGAGATGTCCTCGTCAAGTTGGATCAGTCGTCGATTGACGATCAACTCAACTCGCAGCGCATCAATCTTGAGAAGGCGATGGCCTCGAAGATCCAAGCGAAAGAAGATCACGGAGCGGCGATTCTTTCGGTGCAAGAATACGCCGAAGGGACGTTTCTGAAAGAGCAGCAAGTCGCAGAGGCGAACATCAACATCGCTCAAGAAAACCTGCGCAGCTCGCAGAACTTGCTCGAACACACCCGCAAGATGTCGCGCAAAGGCTTCGTCACTGCGTTGCAGGTTGAGGCGGACGAGTTTGCGGTTGAGCGATCGAAGCTGGAATTGGAATCGGCGAAGATCTCGAAAAAGGTGCTGCAAGATTTCACGCGAGCCAAGACGCTGAAAGACCTCGAAGCGAAACGTGACGCCGCCGCCGCGAGGGCTCGTGCAGAGGAAGCGGGGTTCAAACTAGAAAACGATCGACTTGATCGTTTGGAACGACAACTTCGCAATTGCGAAATCAAAGCTCCACAAGATGGCATGGTCATCTACGCGAACGATCAAGGCTCCGGTCGCGGCGGCGGATCGTCGTCCGTCAAGATCGAAGAAGGGGCGATGGTTCGCGAATCGCAAACGATTTTGCGGCTCCCGGACCTCGGCAACATGCAGGTCAAAATGACCGTTCACGAAAGTAAGATCGAGCAATTGAAAGTCGGGATGCCCGCGAACATTCGCATCACCGACCGTGAGTTCCAAGGGAAGATCGTCGCGATTGCTAATCAACCGGAACCGGGAAGTTGGTTTCAATCGAGCATCAAAGAATACGCCACGATCGTGAAGATCGACGGCGAAGCGGAAGGTCTGAAGCCCGGTCTGACCGCGGAGACCGAGGTGTTGATTGCCGACTTGCCGAACGTCATCGCTGTCCCGGTGAGTTGCGTTGTCGAGCAATCGGGAAAGTTCTATGCGTGGGTCGTCACTGGTCCGAACAAGATCGAGAAGCGAACGCTGCTCGTCGGGATGACGAATCAAAAATTGATCGAGGTTTCTGATGGACTGAAGGAAAGCGACGTCGTGCTTCTCAATCCTCGTGCCGTCGTGGAAGAGGCTCGCAAAGAAGAACCTCGAACGGCGGTCAGCGAGGGTGAATCGAAAAAGAAATTTGGAAGCTCCGCCGTGAAGAACGACGCCAGCTCCGCCAAGAGCGGAGCAGCAGGGAGCGAGAAGAAGACTGCCGATGCCAAAGATGACAAGCCGCCGACCGCAGATGTCCCCGGAGCCGGTGGCCCACCGAGACCTGCTGGTGGGTTCAAGCCGCCGACGGTCACGGACATCATGAAGCAAGACATGGACAAAGACGGCAAGATCAGCAAGGAGGAAGCGAGCGAACGTCAGAAAGAGCAGTGGGGGCAGAACGACACCAACGGCGACGACTTCCTCGATCGCGCCGAAGTCAAAGCGATGGTCGATCGCATTGCCGAACGAATCAAACAACGTCAACAACAACAAGGTGGCAGCGGCCCGCCGGGTGGGCAATAAAATGCCATCTAGCTCGGATTATTTACAGCCGGTATGTAACCCGAAGTGTCAGCGAGGGCGTCGTCACGGTTCGCCCTCGCTGACGTTTCGGGTTACTGTGCGGTATCTCGCTTCCTGTAAGAGAATGCCATGAATAATCCGAGCTAAACGCTGATCTGGAGAGTGCGATGTCAGACAATTTCCCGCCTCCCGAAAATTTGGTGGTCCCTTCAGAAATCGAAGCCCAGTTTGAAGGTGAATGGATCGCCTGGGACACAGATTCGTGTTCGGTGCTCGCTCACGCACCCGACTTGGGGGACATCGTCGTGGACACTCGCGAGTTGGTGGCCAAAGGCAAGCTGATCTATTTTCATCACATCCTGAAGCCGGGAACGATCCTGGTTTGAGATGAGAAAGTTCAAACGTGCTGATCAGTTTTCTGCGGACGATCTTCAATGGCTTCAAGAGTCTGATGCTGCATAAGCTCCGCGCGAGCTTGGCGATGCTCGGCATTTTGATTGGCGTGACGGCGGTGATCTGGCTGGTCGCGCTGGGCGAAGGGGTCAGCTATCAGGCTCAGCAGCAGATCAAGGAACTCGGTGCGACGAACATCATCATCAAGAGCGTGAAGTCCGCTGGCGGAAGCTCGAAATCGGCCGGGACCATGTTTATGGAATATGGTCTCACACGCGATGACTTTGAACGCATTCGGACGATCCCGACAGTCGTTCGCAAAGTTCCGCTGCGAGATACTCCCAAAGAGGCGTATTTTCTTGATCGCAAATGCGAAGTGCGATTCATCGGTTGCACGCCGGACTATTTCGATCTCAATCATCTGACGATGGATCGAGGTCGCTTCATCACCGATCGCGACGGGGCCAATCGGGACAACTTTTGTGTCATCGGCAGCGAGGCGGCTGAGAAGCTTTTTCCGTACGAAGATCCGATTGGCCGATCGGTCAAAATCGACAACGACTTCTATGTCATCGTGGGACAAACGGCGAGCCGCCTCCCTTCGGCGGCGATCGGCGGCAGTCTGGAAGGTCGCGACTACAACACCGACATCTACATTCCGCTGGCGACGTTTCAGGCACGCATCGGCGACAAAGTTTTTATCTCTCGCGCCGGTGGCCGCGAGGGTGAGATCATTCAGTTGAATCAGATCACGGTCGGCGTCGCGAACATCGAACAAGTTGAACAGACCGCTGACCTGATCAAGATGTTGCTCGAAAAATTTCACAAGGTTCCGGACTATGCCGTTATCGTCCCCAAAGAGTTGCTGCGACAAGCAGAGATGCTCCGCATGATGTTCAATGCGTTGCTGGTTGTGATCGCGGGAATTTCGTTGATTGTCGGCGGTATCGGGATCATGAACATCATGCTGGCGACCGTGACCGAACGAACTCGCGAGATCGGTATTCGTCGCGCGCTCGGTGCAAAGCGTCGGGACATCATCAACCAGTTCTTGGCGGAAACAGTCGTGCTCACAGGAACCGGCGGAGTGCTCGGCATGGCGTGTGGATATCTCTGTCGCCCGGCGACATATGGATTGCGCTGGGTGCTGCAAAAATTCTTCAGTGATGTTTGGAAAAGTCTGCCGCAGCACCTGCAAGCGCTGGAACCGGTGTTTGCACTGTGGTCATTCTTCGTGGCGTTTGGAATTTCCGTGGGAGTCGGCGTGCTCTTCGGCATTTATCCCGCTCGCCGAGCCGCGATGATGGACCCGATCGAAGCGTTACGACATGAGTAAGAATCCGTAGAGGAACAAAGTTGTAGGTCGGGCACTCTTGCCCGTCGAAAATGTAGGCGACGGGCAAGAGTGCCCGTCCTACAAATCTGCGGAGTTGTTCTTCGACAAGCTCCCAAGCCGCTTGTCGAGTGTTCCGAATTCGCGTTGCTGTTCGGCCTGTTGAACGCGCGATATTCTGCCTCTCACGATTGTCTAGCAGTTCAAAACGAGGAGTCATTCGGACATGTCGGCACAACTGAGTCAGCGGTTATTGGGTGAGCTTGAGAGTCTGGTTCTGATCGATCCGCATACACACATCAATCCGCTCGACCCGGCCTCGCACACATTGGCCGACATCTTGGGGTATCACTACTACACCGAGTTGGCACACTCGGCGGGTTTGCCGCGCGAGCAAATTGAGGAGCCGGGACTCGACCCGAAAGAGAAGGTGCGACGGCTCGTCCCTAAGTTAGCCGACATCGAAAACACCGTGCAGTTTACTTGGTTGTTGGAGATGTGTCGCTCGTTCTTTGGTTTCGAGGACGATCGGATCACGTTGTCGAATTGGGAGGCGTTGTACGACACCGCCGCGCAGAAGATGGCTCAACCCGATTGGGAAGCGCAAGTACTGCGGACCAGCAAGCTCGAACAAATTTTCTTGACAAACAACTTTGATGATCCGCTCATGGGCTTCGATACGAAGCGATACATCCCATGCCTGCGAACCGACGATTTGGTTTTTCAATTGTCGAAGCGTGAAGTGCGTGAGCGGCTGGCAAGGGCGACGGGAATCGAAGTGAGCGGTGCGGTGTCACTCAATCAGGCGATCGGAAAGCTGTTCGATCATTTCATCGCGAACAACGCGAAGGCGTGCGCGATCTCGCTGCCGCCGGACTTTGAACCAGTTCGCGTTGAGGCGGCTGCGGCGGATGTCATTCTGCAAGCGGTGTTGAGTCAGCGTGAATTGACTTCCGACGAACAACGAACGCTGAGCCGGTTTGTATTTTGGACATTGGCCGAACATTGCGCGGATCGGCGTTTGCCGTTTGATTTGATGATCGGGGTGAATCGCCGCGTGTATGAAGCGGGAGTCTTTCAAGGTCAGGACTTGTTCGATCAGCGCGTCTCGCTGATTCAATACAAGGCGTTGTTTAATGCGTTTCCACAAGTGACATTTCCGATTTCGGTGCTCGCTCAGATCAGCAATCAAGAGTTGGTCAGCTATTCGTGGATCTTCCCGAACGTGGTCACGAACGGGCATTGGTGGTACTCGAACATCCCGGCTTACATCGAGATCGACACGCGCGGTCGGTTGCAGGCGGTGCCACGTACGAAACAGATCGGCTACTACAGCGACATGTATAAGCTCGAGTTCGCACTGCCGAAGTTTGGTATGTATCGACGCATCTTGGCCAAAGTGCTGGCGGAAGATTTCGTGATCGGACGCCGATGGCCGGAAGAGCGTGCTGTCGAGCTTGGTCGGCAAGTGCTGCGAGGCAACGTTGAGACAATCTTTGGTGTGAGCGGCTACTGAAATCAGGCTCTCTGCCATTCGTGTGGTGATTGTGGCTCGCGTGCATGTCACAACCACAATGCCCGCGAACTGCGTGTCCCACGTTTTGAATTCGATCTCGTTCGGCTCGTTGCAGCGGCAAGCCGCGGCTCATACGATCCGCCGATTCTGAGGCTTTGGTTCGTTGACGTCGGATCAAGTTTGTCTTCTTCAGCAGTGTTTTTCTCGGAAGATTTCGTCATGGCAACTTTGATTGTGCTCCTTGGCGGCAAGGCGACTGCTCATCCGATTGGTGAGGGTGAAACCGTGCTCGGTCGTCATCCCGCCTGCACCATTCAGCTTGACTCCAACACGGTCTCTCGGCGTCATGCACAAGTCATCAAAGAAGGTCACTCTTACTTTGTCGAAGATATGGGCAGCGGCAACGGCACGTTCGTGAACGGCAAACAGATCACGGGCCGGACTCAACTCAATCACGACGACCGCATCAAGCTTGGCCCGGTTTTGTTGCAATTCCAAACCGAAGGTTCATCGGTCCTTGCCACGCCCGCGAATAAGACTCCGGTTCCACGACCGAAAGCTCTGGCAGAGACGACTAGCGAAGTCGATTTTGTAGACGATGAAGAAGGGGACTCCTGCATCGAAGCGACGCTGGTGGGCGGAATCGGCAGTCCCTTCGGAATGCTGGAAGTTCAGCCAGAGGCTAAGCTGAAGGCGGTCCTGGAAATCACCCGTAGCTTGGCCGGCACCGTCGATGTGAAGGCGATCTGTCCGAAGATTCTCGACACGCTCTTCAGCATTTTCCCGCAAGCGGATCGTGGTTGCATCCTGCTCAAAGATAGTGAGACCGACAAGCTGGTGCCGCGAGCGATGAAGCATCGCCGCCAAGATGAAGATGCGTCGGTGAAACTCAGCCGCACGATTCTCAACAAAGTGCTCAACGAAAAAACCGGCATCCTGTCTGCTGACGCGGCGAACGATGAGCAGTTTTCAGCCAGTGAGTCGATCTCCAGTCTTTCGATCCATTCGATGATGTGCGTGCCGATGCTCGGACTGGATGGTGAGCCGATGGGCGTCATCAACATCGACACACAGAATCCGCTCAGCCAATTCCGCAACGAAGACCTCGATCTGTTGATGGCGGTCGGCAGTCAAGCGGCGCTGTCGTATGACAGCGCGCGGCTGATGGTTACGTTCATGGAAAAGAGAAAACAAGACGGCGAAATGGAAATCGCTCGCAACGTGCAACGAGCATTGTTGCCCAGCGAGTTGCCGAAGGCTCCCGGCTATGAATTTTATGCCTCTTACGATGCGGCTCAGGCCGTTGGTGGCGACTACTTCGACGCGATGATGATCGACAAGCAGAAAATCTGTCTGTCGTTTGGTGACGTGGCCGGCAAGGGCGTTCCGGGCGCACTGATCATGGCGCGGATGTCGAGCTGCGTGCAGAACACGATGCAGTTCGTGCATGAAGTCGGTCCGGCCGTCGAAGCCATCAATCACCACATGTGCGCGGCTGCGGTCGAAGGCCGCTTTGTGACTTACGTCTTGATCATTATCGACGTCACTACTCACGACATGGTGCTGACGAACGCCGGGCACATGTCGCCGATTATCCGCCGTGCTGACGGATCGTTGTTCGAGTTCGGCGATGAGACAGTCGGAGTGCCGATTGGTGTTGTTGATGGATATCCGTTTGACGTGCTGAATTTCAAATTGGAACCAGGTGATCTGGCCGTCTTGTTTACCGACGGCGTGAGTGAGGCGATGAATTCCAAAGGCGACCTTTATACCCTGGATCACCTGCGTGAGTTCATTAAAAACGGTCCCAAGAAGGCGGACGAACTTGGGAAGGCGCTTTTGCAAGACGTGCGTCGTCACGCGAACGGCCACCCACAGAATGACGATATCACCATCATGACTTTCGGCCG
>JAYUFI010001006.1:0-3341 GCA_043738805.1 Planctomycetaceae bacterium
TGGGCATCGCGCTGACGGTCACGCCCGCGATGTGCCTGTGGCTGCTGAGCAGTTCGTCCATCGACCCCGATCACGAAACGTGGCTGATTCGCGGGCTGAACGCGATCTATCGCCGAGTGCTCGCGCCATTCCTGCGCTGGCGAGGCGTGACGATTTCGCTGGCCGTCTTGCTGATGATCGCATCGTGCGGCGCGTTGCCGTTTCTCGGCGGCGAGTTCCTGCCGGATTTTCGCGAATCGAATTTCGTGGTCATCATGGCCGGCAAGCCGGACAGTTCGCTGGTTGATTCCGAACGAGTCGGCAAGCGATTCTCCGAACGACTGCTCAAGATCGACGGCATCAAGAGCGTCGTGCAGCAGATCGGTCGCGCGGAACTCTCCGAAGACACCTGGGGGCCGAACATCAGCGAAGTCTGGTTGGTGACGAAGGACGACGCCGACTACGACAAGGTGCTGGACGAGATTCGCGAAGCAGGCGAAGAACTCCCTGGCTACGTTTTTCAAACGAAGCAATTCCTGCGCGAACGCATCGACGAAGTGCTGACCGGCTCGACGGCGGACATCGTGATCCGTGTCGTCGGCCCGGACCTTGACGTGCTGCGTGCGAAGGCCGGTGACATCGCCACCGCGATTCACGACATTCCCGGCGTGTTCGATCTGCGCGTCGAACAACAAGTCGATGTGCCGCAAGTCGAGATGCTGCTCAAGCCGCGTGAGGCCGCGCGGTACGGCTTCTCGGTCGGCGAAGTGAATCAATCGTTGCAAACGCTGCTGCGCGGCACGCAAGTCGGACAAGTCTTTGAAAACGACACCGTTTTCGATGTCGTCGTGCGTGCGGTCGCCGATGTCCGCCGTGATCCGCTCAGTCTCGGCGAGTTGCTGCTCGATTCGCCGGGCAGTGAAAAGATCCCCGTCAAAGCCGTTTCGGACATCTCACTGAAACCCGCTCCGAATGTCATCAACCGCGAGCAAGGCCGAAGACGAATGCTCGTCACCTGCAACGCCGAGGACCGCGATGTGGAGAGCGTCATCAGCGACATCCGCCGCCGCATCGACGACAAAGTCAAACTGCCGCCCGCCGGCTATCACGTCGAATACGCGGGTGAGTTCCAAGCGAAAGCCGAAGCTCAACAACGCCTGCTGCTGCTCGGAGCCGCATCGCTTGTCGGCATTCTGCTGCTGTTGTATCTCGACTTCCGCTCGCTGCGTTTGTCACTGATGGTGATGCTCAGCGTCCCGCTGGCTTGCGTCGGCGGCATCGCGGCGGTGCTGCTCTCCAGCGGCAACGTGTCGCTCGGCTCGATGGTCGGATTCGTGACCATCTTCGGCGTCGCCGTCCGCAACGGCATCTTGCTCATCAGCAACTATCAACACCTGCGCGATACGAGACTCGATGTACCTCTGCGTGACCTCGTCTTACGCGGTTCTGTCGAACGCCTCTCGCCGATACTGATGACTGCCGCCACGACCGCGTTGGCGATTCTGCCGCTCATCATCAGCGGCAACCTCCCCGGCTATGAAATCGAACACCCGATGGCCATCGTCATCATGGGCGGCTTGATCTCCTCAACCGTGCTGACTCTGTTTGTGTTGCCGAGCTTGTATCTGCTCGTCGGTTTCCGAGAGCCTGATAAATCTGCGTGAGCCAACTGGTCGAGGAATTCCCACGGCTTGCCGTCAGCGGATCGCCGCTTCCCAATGGCTGCCGCTTGTTGCTCGTCGCGGTCGATCGTGATTTTCGCTTCGATCGTGCAACGTTCCTGGTTACGTTCGCGGTGGATGCCGACGACTGAGAATCTTCACGATATCGGTCCTCCAAGCGGATTATGAATTTCTGATGTGTTCGAGTCGTTTCGTCGTTTTGAGTCTTTGACAGAGTGGTCTGGCGAGGTCACATTGAGTTCATTGATCTATGGGACCGACCGCGCTAAGGCAGTCCTTCAATCTTCGACGAGATGAACGGAATCGAAATGCTCAAGCGCCATCGAACGCGGAATGGCTTCACGCTGATTGAATTGCTCGTCGTCATTGCGATTGTCGCGGTGCTGATCGCTCTGCTGTTGCCGGCGGTGCAGCAAGCTCGCGAGGCGGCCAATCGCGTCAACTGCAAGAACAATCTTAAACAGATTGGCTTGGCCTTGCAGAACTATCACGACACGGCGAAGTCGTTTCCGCCCGGCTATGTTTCCAACATCAACGGTTCCGGCATCGACACCGGGCCGGGTTGGGGTTGGGCCGCACAAATCCTGCCGCGCATGGAACAAGGTCCGCTTCACAAATTGATTCGTTTCGATCAACCCCTTGAATCGCCGGTGAATAGCGCGGCACGCCTGACGGTGGTGAAGAGTTTCCTCTGTCCGTCGGACACGGCACCGCAGACTTGGACAGCGCAGTCTTACAACGCCTCCGGTGTTCCGACCGGTTCGATCTGCGATGTGGCTTCGTCCAATTACATCGGCGTCTTCGGCGTGACCGAACCGGGAGTGGGTGGCGAAGGCATCTTCTTTCGTAACAGCCGCGTCGCGATGGAACACGTCAAAGACGGAACCAGCCAGACAATCATGGTCGGCGAGCGGGCCGTGTCGCTTGGCCCCGGCACCTGGATCGGAGCCGTGACGAACGCGGAAGTCTTTCCATACAACAGTTCCAACATGGTGCTCGGCCACACGCATGAGAGCAACGGTCTCACGTTCCCATCGGAGATCAATAATTTTTCGAGTTCACATCGCGGGGGCGTCAACTTCTTGTTCGTCGATGGGCACGTCCAGCTTCTCGCGGGTTCCATCAACCAAACCGTTTACGAAGCGCTGTCCACGCGTGCGGGCCGCGAAAACATTGGAGGGAGTTTCTGATGCGTTGCTTTTTGTTGCTGCTGTCGTTGAGTGTCGTCGTGGGTTGTGGCCAGGATTCGACTCCGCCAACTCAGTCCGCAAGCCCCATTCCTGTCACCGCCGCCACTCCAGCCATCACTCCGGCTGCGGGCGAGACTCCGGCTCCGGGCAAGAAAAAGAAAGACCCGATCCCGCTGGAACAGATTCCCGAAAACATCATGGCGATCGCCAAAGAGAAACTGCCGGGCATCAATTTCGACCGCGCCGTCAAAAAGCAAAACGGCGATTTTGAAATCATCGGCAAAGACAAAGACGGCAAGGTGCGCGAAATCGACATCACTCCAGCCGGCGAAGTGACCGAGATCGAATAAACGCTTTCGCCATGACGACGCATCGGCATCACGCGCGCGAACAAGTCCGGCTCACGGATATCGAACAGTTCGCCGGTACGCGGATCGAACAGGCTGCGGTATTGAGGCGATTCGTCGTTGCAGCGCCCCAACGGGCGGCG
>JAYUFI010001007.1:0-8822 GCA_043738805.1 Planctomycetaceae bacterium
ACGAGCGCGTTGAACAACTCCGACTGCTTGATCGGCTTGACGAGGTACGCCGAAATACCGAGCTGCTGACTCTTGGCGAGATCACCTTGTCGATCACCCGAAGTCAGCATCAGGATCAGCGTGCTCGCGAGCTTCGGTTCTTTCCGAATGGCATCGGCTAGCATGAAGCCGTCCGAATCAGGCATGTGCAGATCGGCCAAAACGATTGTGAATGGCTCGTAGACTCGATCGGCTTCGCGCAAGTGGACGAGGGCTTGCTTCGCGCTCGCGGCACAAACGGGAACGAGGCCCCAATTGCGCAGCATCTCTTCCAAGATGAGTCGGTTCGTCGCGTTGTCATCAACGATCAATGCTCGCGTGCCGTACATCACGACCGATTGCACAGCATCCGATTCGGCAGTGACTGCGGAGACGGCGAAGCTCACGTTGAACGCGAACGTGCTGCCGACACCGACTTGGCTTTCTACCCAAATGCGGCCGCCCATCAATTCGACCAGCCGCTTGGAAATCGCGAGTCCTAGGCCCGTGCCGCCGTAGCGTCGAGTCGTCGAAGTATCTGCCTGCTCGAACGCCTCGAAGATCAACGCACACTTTTCAGCAGGGATGCCGATGCCGGTATCGCGCACGGCGAAGGTCAACGAGATGATCGGCAGGCACTCTTTTGGCATCGCGGTTATCGAGTTATCGTTTGATATTTGTGCCCCCCCCCCACTGAGTTCACCTCGGTAGTTAAAGGGCTTTTGCACTACGTCTCGAACATTCTTCGAGGGCGTAGTGCGGAAGCCCGAATCCACCGAGGCAAGCTCGGTGGGGCCTCGCGCGATGGATAAACCGTAGGTTGCCAGTTGCACTTCCAGCACAACCTCACCTTGTTGCGTGAACTTGATCGCGTTGCCGACCAGATTGACGATGATCTGCCGCAAGCGTCCGGCGTCACCGATGACCGAATCCGGCACGTCCGCCGCAACTCGAAATGCCAGTTCCAAATGTTCGCGATGAGCACGCACGGCGAGCGACTTCATCGCATCGCCGAGCGTTTCGCGCAGACTAAAAACGTCAGTGTTGAGATCGAGCTTGCCTGCTTCGATCTTCGAGAAGTCGAGGATGTCGTTGATAACCAGCAACAACGCTTCGCCCGAATCGCGGACCATCGCGAGGTACTCGTACTGCGACTGCGTCAGTTGTGTGTCGAGGACCAATTCTGTCATGCCGATGATCGCGTTCATCGGCGTCCGAATTTCGTGGCTCATGTTGGCGAGGAAGTCGCTCTTCGCGCGATTCGCTGCCTCCGCTGCGTCCTTCGCTTCACGCAGGTTCGCTTCGGATTCCTTCCGTTTGCTGATGTCGTGAATGAACGCGGCGAAGAGCACGTGCCCATCAAATCGCAGCGGCGAGATCGTGATCTCAATGGGAAACTCATGCCCGTCGTGATGCAACGCAGTGAACTCCAGCCGCTGTCCCAAAATGCGAGCTTGCCCGGTCAACAGATACCGTTCGAGTCCCGCTTGATGAGCCGCTCGAAAGCGCGGAGGCACAATCAACTGCGACAACGACTGGCCGAGTGCCGCTTGTGGCGACCAGCCAAACGTCGCGGATGCTTGCGCGTTCCAGTCGATGATCGTCCCTTCCTGATCAATCGCGATGAACGCATCCAGAGCCGTCTCAACAATCATGCGCGTCCGGAATTCGCTGTCGCGCAAGGCCAGCAATGTTTGCTTCTGCTCGGTGATGTCTCGCGAAACTCCGAACGTGCCGATGATCGTCCCGCTGCGATCTTTCAACGGCAGCTTGCTGCTCGACGCCCACGTCACATGCCCGTCCGGCCAAGTCTCTTTCTCCTCCTTCGCCAACACGGGCAAGTCCGAGGCCATCAATTCCAGTTCGTCCTGCCGCGCTTGTTGAGCATGTTCCGAAGTGAAGAAATCCGCGTCCGTTAATCCAATTGCTTCCGCCGCGTCTTGCATTCCAAAGCGAGTCGCCAATGCCCGGCTGATCCGTAGAAAGCGACTGTCTCGATCCTTGAAATAGATGCTGTCGGGCAGATTTTCCATCAACGCTCGCAACAGACCACGTTCATGCTCAATCGTGGCGTGCAGACGCTGCCGTTCAATCGCATATCGAATCGCGTGCTCCAACCGCGAAACGTCGTAAACGTCCTTGACTAAGAAGTCCGCCGCTCCCGCTTCCATCGCGGCGACGTCGATCTCACGACTGTCCTGGCCGGTCATCACAATCAACGGAGCCCGGCATCCCGCCGCGATCGCCGCTTTGAGCAAGTCGATCCCGCTCCGTCCGCCGAGCCGGTGATCAATCAAATAAACGTCGTGCCGTTCTGCTTTGATCGCGGCTAAACCCTCATCAAACGAGCCTGCCCAATCAAAGACAAACCGTTCGGAATACCGTTCATCAAACAGCTCACGAGTAATGATGAACGTCGATTCGTCATCATCGACGAGCAGCACACGAACGGGAACGTCAGCCATGAAACCGTGCTCCTGATGAATATTCAGTCGCGCGGATTCTAGTGCGGGCGGCACTTTCCGAAAGTGCGTTGAGCGAATCGAAACAAAGTCGGCGACGTCATCAACTCCGCACGTGTTCCCGGTCTCCTGCCACCTACGCTCCAGGCAATTCGATCAACGTTTGCGTCTTCACGACCGCGCAGTTTTCCGGGAATGTGTGGAAGGCGTGGATCAACAAGCTGCGTGGGAATAGGTCCGCTTGCAGATAACTGACGGCGGCGGGGGCGAGTCTGTTGGGCGTCGAGAACATGTGGCCGAGCGTGGCCTTGCCGCAGTCGGTGCAGAACTCTTCGTGCAAACGCAGATAGATTTCAGGATCGAGCCGCTCGACTTGATAGCTCAGGTGATAATCCACGCCGTTGGGCAAGCGGAGTGATTCGTCCCGACAACTGCGCAGATTCTTGTCGAACAGGCGATGTCGTGAAGGGAGCGGCTGTCTGAGCGGCGCGACGACTTCGCAAAGCACGTGCTGAGCGGATTTCAGTTGCACCACATGCCCGGCGGTTGTGATGGCGATGTGAGCGACGAAACTGTGATGCGTGATCGTCGTCTGCTCTTGAATCACGAACAGCTCTGGATGCACGGATCGACTGAAGATGGCCAAGCTCAATTCCGAGACATCCGGTCTGACGAATCTGACGCTCATAGCACGGCACTTTCGAGAGATACTGCGAACGACGGCCAACGAAGCGGGGCGGATTCTAGCGCTCGATTCTGACCTCGCGAAAGTGGCGCTCGTCTGGAAATCGCAAACGTCTGCAACTTCGTTGCGAAGCCGGCGGCTCAAGCAAACTGCTGCGCGGCGGCAACGGCCAGCTCATCGCAACGCTCGTTTTCCGGATGTCCGCTGTGACCTTTTACGACAGTGAATCGCACGTTGTGCTGAGTCAGCAGAGCGTCGAGTCGTTGCCAGAGTTCGGGATTCTTAATCGGAACCCAGCGTGTGCCGTCCTTGCGACGCCAGTTGTTCTTCTTCCAATTCGGAAGCCAACTGCGGCAACCATCGGCGACATACTTGCTGTCGGTAATGACCTCGACGACGGTCGGGCGTTTGAGCGATTCTAAACCAGAGATGACCGCCAGCATCTCCATTTGATTGTTTGTCGTCGCCTGCATGCCGCCAGAGAGTTCCTTCTCAGTCCCGCTTTGAGGATGCCGCAGGATGCAACCCCAACCGCCGGGACCAGGATTACCGCTGCAAGCGCCGTCAGTGAAGAGACGGACTTCAACAGGAGGCAGGTCGCTCGGCATCACGCGGCTCACGATCGTAGAGCAGGCGGCTCGCCTGCTTCAGCAACGACGTTTATCCAGGAATCACTCGCATGACGGCTTAGCGTTCACGGAAGGTGATGCGGCCACGATTGAGGTCGTAAGGAGAAACCTCAACCTTCACTTTGTCACCTGGAACGATACGGATGAAGTGCTTCCGCATTTTCCCCGCAACGTGAGCCATCACCAAATGGCCGTTTTCCAGTTTGACGCGGAACTGAGTGTTGGCCAACGCCTCCACTACGGTCCCTTCAACTTCAATTGCTTCTTCTTTGGCCATTCAAAACTTCTCACGCGAGGGACTGAACTTCTTCGGATTCCATTTTTTGCGAGGCGGCATTCTGGCGTGGAAGTCCGCTGTTTGCCAGCCCCCAAAGTTACTCAAACCGAGCAGTTTTCAACGCAAAGGCGCAGAGGTCCGCAAAGACTCGCAAAGTTTTGTGGCAACCAATTCCGTCAATTCATTCTCAGATTTCGAAGTCGGCCATCCATGATGCTTTGCGAGGCTTTGCACCTTTGCGTTGAAAAAGTATCTCTGAAAATGCTCAGTTTGAGTACTTAGAAAAAAATCACAGCCTCGGAGCGGGCGTGTGCTTGGCGAGTTCGGCGATCATCTCGCGAGTGGCCGCTTCGACCGCTTGCTCCCAGCGGTCCACGCCGAATTGCGAACGATACGGCTCACGCATGTGAGCAAAGTTGATCGCTCGCGAACTGTTGATGAGCGCGCTGAAACCGTCCGCTCGGAATCCGCCGGCAACATCGGCTGCCGCACCACCTTGGGCTCCATAGCCAGGAATCAGCAGCGGCACATGCGGCATGACTTCGCGCAGCTCGGCGAGTTCTTGCGGATAAGTCGCTCCAACAACCGCACCGACGCAGCCGAAGTCATCCCCCGTTTGGTTCGACGGGCATAACGTTGCGAGCGACAGTTCTTCAACGATCTGTGCCACGTGTCGATACAGCGGCGTGCCATCGGTTGTCCGATCTTGCAACGTTCCCGCTCCCGGATTGCTGGTCCGCACAAGCACATACAAACCGGCTCCGCGCTCGGCGGCCACTTTGACGAACGGCTCCAACGTGTCGCGACCGAGGTACGGATTGATCGTCAACGCATCAGCAGCCCATGCGGCGGCATTTGGATCAGAGCCTGCCAAGTAGCCGCGAGCATACGCTTCAGCGGTCGAGCCGATATCGCCTCGTTTAGCATCGCAGATCACGATGAGTCCCGCTTTGCGAGCGTGTCGAATGACGTTGCCAAGCGCGACACAACCATCGGGTCCGAGTTCCTCAAAGAACGCCGCCTGCGGTTTCACAGCGGGAACCAGCGGAGCGACCACGTCGATGATCCGGCAGCAGAATTCTTCAAAGGCTGCCGCTTGAATTGCGCAATCGGATGTTGCTCGCCGCTTGGCCGCGATGATCACTGCTGGTGGAAGCTGATCGAATCGCGGATCAAGCCCGACCAAGGCAGATGTCTGAGTGCGACGAATCGCGGCATGTAATCGTTCAATGTAGTGCGTCATGGTCGCGGGATTGTGTCGGGCTCGCCGCGCGTGATCAAGCACCTGCGACTTGACCGCAAACTCTTACCCGTCGTCACAATGCACGACCTGCATGTAGGTCGTAACGGTCGTAGCACGAAAATCAGCAAGTTCTGCAATTGCAAATTTGCATCACGCAAAAGGTGGCCTAAAGTAATCACAACGTCACGGCCATGAGGCAATTCGACAACGCTGTTGCCGCGACACTACAGACCAACATGAGTAACACCTCAGACTTCGGGGACCGGGGCATGTCGTTCGGACTATTTCATCAGCGGTGCTGGTTGATTGCTGCATTGCTGAGCACGTTGCTGAGCGTGCCAAGCGTTTCGCTCGCCGGACCCAAAGTGCGAGTCGACGCCAAAGACGCGCGGCAAGCAACGCAAGTCGGCGAAGACTTTGAGCGGACTCGGCGCTGGATCGACGCGATCGAGCACTACGAAGCGTCGCTCAAGAAATGGCCCGATGACCGTGAACTCAGTTACGGCCTGCGACGCTCGAAGATCCATTTCGGAATCGAACGACGCTACTCCGATAATAGCTTTCGCAAGAGCATGTTGACGTTGTCGCGACCAGACGCGCTGTCGCTCTTTGATGACGTGATCAACAAGATCAAGTCGAGCTTCGTAGATACGCTGAGTTCGACGTCATTCGTCGCTCATGGAACCGAGAGCCTGTATCTCGCGTTAGCCAGCGAGCGATTTCTCGATCACCATTTGCCAGATCGCAACAGCCGACAAACCACGCGAGACGGGATCGCTCGCTTGCGTGAAACGCTCCGCAAAAATTATTGGAACAAGCCGCTCAACGGCGGATTCGCCGCTCATCAAACGGTGAGCGAAGTCGCTGGCATGGCCGAGCAAATGACCGGTCTCAACGGCACTGCTGTTGTCATGGAATACCTCTTCGGCGGCTGCAATGCACTCGATGACTACAGCAATTGTTTGACCCCTGATCGACTCAGTGACCTCTACGACAACATTGACGGCGAGTTCGTGGGACTCGGCATTGAGATGAAAGCAGAAGCGGGACGCGGCCTGTATCTCGTCAATGTTCTTCCAGAGAGTCCGGCTGCGGAAGCGGGACTGCACGTCGGCGATTATATCGTCGCGATTGACGGCAATGACTGTCGCAGCATGTCCACTGACGAAGCCGCCGGTAAACTCAAGGGAACTCCAAACAGCCGAGTACGACTCGAACTGAGCGGCCTTTCCGCCGCTGATCGCCGTGCAGTCAACGTCACTCGACGTGCCGTTCAAGTGAAGAGCATCCCCGTCGTGAAGATGGTCGATGAATCTCGCGGCATCGGATACATCCAAATGACCGGTTTCCAAAAAAGTTCACCTGCCGAGCTTGATGACGCTCTGGCACGACTCAATCGTCAAGGAATGCGGCTGTTGATTTGGGACGTGCGTGGCAACCCCGGAGGACTGCTGACCGCTGCGGTCGAGGTGCTTGATCGGTTCATCGACAACGGCATCTTGGTTTCGACTAAAGGCCGCACGACAGATCAGAACTGGTCCTACTCCGCTCATCGACCAAATTCGTCGAACGTTCCGATCGTATTGCTGACCGATGAAAACAGTGCCAGTGCCAGCGAGATTGTCGCCGGAGCAATCCGCGATCATCAGCGTGGGACGATCGTGGGCCGCAAGACCTACGGCAAATGGTCCGTGCAAAGCATCTTCCCGGTGCAACGCAATGTCGGCCTGCGTTTGACGACTGCCAAGTTTTACTCACCCGCCGGCAAGACACTCGGCAAGATCGGAGTGAAGCCGGACGTCGAAGTTGAACTGCCGGAGCATGTCGTCCTGCATCGCGGCCCGATGGCTAACTCACTCGACGAAGATCCAGACATCCGCAAAGCGCTCGATGTCGCTCGCGATCAACTCGAAGGCCGCCGCTTGTTCTCGAATCGTGCCAACGATTGAACCACGTCGCCGGCCGCCGACGGAATCACTCCTGTTTGCCCGAAGGTCTCTCGACCAATTCAAGACTGCGCCACAAATACCACGAAGCAACCGTCGCGTAGGGTTGCCACGGAGCGGCAAGCTGTTCGGCATGAGCGCGTTTCGGCATCTCCGCCAGACCATACAACTTTTGCATCGCCGAACGCAGCCCAAAATCATCGGGAGCAAACACATTCACACGGCCGAGACAGAAGATCAAAAACATCTGCACAGTCCAACGACCGATCCCTTTGACCGGAAGCAGTTCCGCAATGATTTCTTCATCAGTCATACGGTGAACCCGATGCAGCCGCACCGATCGTGCGCGAACTTTTTCTGTGAGGTCCAACAGATACGCCGCCTTTTGGCGCGATAAGCCGATCGCACGGAGATCATCGGCTGACAACCGACTGAGGCTGTCGGGCGTGATCCGATTCGGAGCGACTCGCTGCTGCAATTTCTTCAGCATCGACCGAGCGACCGCTGTCGAAATTTGCTGAGCGAGTATCGACCTCACCAGTGACTCGAACCGACCTCGCTTCGGCTTCAGCTTGAATGCCCCAACACGCCGAATCACATCGGCCATCACAGGATCGCTCCGCCGCAGATGCTTGATCGCGGCGTCAATTGTTTCTGGCGTGAAGGACATGAAATCTCTCGGTCGGTCGCAAAACTAATGATCCGCGTTCGCCCTCGCTGATGTTCGGATCAGCTCACTTCTCCGCGCCGTCGCGCGGTTGACCGCTGTTGTCAGTCTTCTGGCTGTTCTTCTTGTCCCCGATGGGATTGATCGAGTGCATGTCCTCGAGCTGGCTCAAGGAGAAACGCCGAGTACCTCGCCGAGCTTCTTTTAGCGTGATTGCTGGCATGATCGTTGTCTTGAGCAGCTTGATCAAGGTCCACCAAATCGACAGCGTTGTTCTCGATCATTGAGATAGTGCGGTCGTTTCGAGGCCGTCGTCTCCGATCAAAACGACCGCGCGTTCTGAGCAATCTCTCGCTCACGAATTTGTCCGATCCTCTATTCGAGTGACACAACGCGTCGGCCTTTGGGATTTCAGCGGGAATACTTCGGCCAACGTTTCGTGTTATCGCCGGACATTTAACCGTAACGTCATCGGCGAACACGGGAGTTGTTTGACACCTCACAGACGCCGCAGGCATTGGGATGAAACCGTTTCCGCCAACCTGTGAGACCATCTCAAAGTGGAACCGTTCGATATGACCAACCACGTAGAACAGTCCGAAGCTCACGGCTCATGGACAATCTCCGTCGCCTTTTGGCTGGCCTTGCTCGCTGCGGCCACCGCGTATGCGGCGGTCGTGATCTCACCCAAACTGATCAATTTCGTTCGACTGCGGTACGACTATGGCAACATTCAAGTTCGCTTGGTGATGTTGGAACATGAAACCTCTGCTTTGCAAGAAATGGTCGAACTTTTGGAGCGACACGACCCCGTATTGCAACGAAAACTGGCAATGGTTGACTTCGGGGCAATGCGGCGTGGCGAGGAACTCATCGCCGTCGATGAAGAATTGCA
>JAYUFI010001008.1:0-8817 GCA_043738805.1 Planctomycetaceae bacterium
CGAATGGGATCGAACGTCGCATTTTTCGTAGCCCGGTTTTTCAAACCGGGCGTCCTGTTTGGCCAGACTCGTGGCAATCGTAGGTCGGGTCTTCTAGCCTGATCTCACCTGGATGATTTACTGTCTCATTGAAACGTGAATCATTCAGGCTAACGGCTATTGTGAGCCGTATTACTCATTGGCCTGACAGTGGCCCGAGACATTCGCCCGGTTTGAAAAACCGGGCTACGGGTTGAGCAAGCTCAGCCGCAGCCGAGTTCTCGACGGAGCGACTGCATCGACTCGCTGAGTTGCGAGACCGTCTGCTCGGTGGACTGCAAGCGGTCTTTCAGTTCGGCGTTCTGAGTTCGCAGTTCTTCGATCGCTGTTTCCAACAACCGAATACGAGTGTCCGTCACGAGGCTGTTTGATCCGGACGACGCTGCTCCGCTTCGCGATTCGATTGGCACGGAATCGCTGCGACGATAAACGCCAGATCGTTCTGACGCGGCTTCTTCGCTTTCTGAATCAGCAGATGCTAATGGAGCGAGCGTGACGTTTTCGCTCGGCTTGTAGAACGTGTGATCGACCTCAACACCGCGTACCGCCAGTGGGCCGTTCGCTCGGACGAAGTCTTGCC
Organism: Planctomycetaceae bacterium; assembly: GCA_043738805.1. GTDB lineage: Bacteria > Planctomycetota > Planctomycetia > Planctomycetales > Planctomycetaceae > SXKJ01. The sequence continues at coordinate 620 of JAYUFI010001008.1, forward strand.
GATCCAGTGCCGTCAGTTCGTCTCGCAGTTGTTCGAGCGTATCAATCGCGTGCATTCGGCTCGCTCGAACTCGCAAGTCACCAAGCGATTGCCGACCGCGCAACCACAACTCCGTCATGATCGCCAATTGAGCCTCGTTAAACGGGAACTGCTTGCGGACGTAATGTCGAAACCGCTCAGTGCGCCCCGATTCTGTGTGAACGACGGCGGCGAGTCCGATCTCACGCAGCTCATCGATCGTGGCCGCGATGTCATCTTCCGAGTAATCCGACAGCGGCGAGCGGTTATTCTTTTGATTGCAGCCAGCTGTCAGACCCTTCAATGTCATCGGATAATACTCAGGAGTCGTGATTCCTTTTTCGACCAACACGCCGAGCACTCGCCGCTGCTTCTTGCTGAGCATTTTGACCGGCGAAGGCAAAGCATCCAAAGGCAACGTTGAACTATTGAACGAGGCAGACATGGCAACTCCATTGTGGTGAATCTGGTGGTTGTCGAGCAGACGTCACATTGCCGTCAGACGGATGACTCAGTAGCGGCTTGCGACTTCGATTATGGAAACGGTTTTCGCAATCAGAGTTTTTTGGACGGTTTTGACTCGGCAAGTTGCATCAGGTATTGGAAGTCTGGGTCGTTGCGGATCGGATCGAAGTCGGTTTCCTTCGTGACCTGATCACGAAAGCTGGCATCCAATCGAATCGCTCGCGCCAGCCAAGAAATGGCATCTTCTTTCTCACCTGCAAGCGAGTAATAGCAGGCGAGGTTGTACAGTACGATCGCCTCTTTCGGGGAGCTGAGATAGGCCTGCTTCATCGACTCAATCGCTTTGTCGAGCCGGTCGATCCGCTTAAAGCACCATGCCATCGCCATCAACACGCCGATATCGCCTTCATTCTCTTCCAGCACGAATTCAAAGTTTTTCAGAGCTTCCTCAAAGTCGCCACGCATCCGCAGCGCCTCGCCCCGTAACTGATGCACAGCCAATGGCGTTTCGGTAGACATGACGAACAACCGCAACTCGCGCAACGCGGCATCAGGCAATTCCAGCAGCAAATAACCTTGAGCGGATTCAATCGCCCGCTTGGCTTTAATCGACAGCGGCATATTGACCGGGGACGGCGAAGGCATCAGCAGAATTCCATTCAAACACGGCCTTGATGAGTGCTATCAGATCAATAGCAGCTTGCCGTTTTTGATGCCACCGTCCGCCGAGTCGTTCGGGGCTCAGAATTCTCAAGTCGGTAGCAACCGTTCGATCGGCTTCCCTTCGCTGTATCTCATCGGTCGGCCGATCGGCGTGAGAACTTCTTTGTCGAACTCGACACCAAGTTGCCGCAGGACTGTGGCACAGAGGTCGGCCACTTCGATCGGGTCTTTCGGTGACTTCGGCTCCTCGATCGCTTCGGTCTCGCCGATCACGACGCCGGACCGAAGTCCGCCACCGCCGACGACGCACGAAAAACCTTTGGGCCAATGATCGCGGCCATCGACGCCGTTGATCTTCGGCGTGCGACCGAATTCGCCAATACACAACACCAGCGTCGATGACAACAAGTCGCGTTGCTTGAGGTCATGCGTCAGTGCAGCGAACGCAGGGTCGAGTTCTTTCGCTTGAGTTTCATGTCCCGTGAAATTGCTGGCGTGCGTGTCCCAACCTTGCAGCGTCACTTCGATCGCACGAACTCCCGTTTCGACTAATCGTCGCGCCGTCAGACAACCGCGACCGAATAGTGAGTTGCCATACGCTGCGCGAATTTCCGTGGGCTCTTCGTCGATCTGAAATGCTTTGAGCTGTTCCGAAGTCATCATTTTCAGGGCACGCTCGACGGTCAGTTGATGCAATGTGTTATCGACTTGCACGCGACGCTTCATTTGAAACGACTTGCTAACGACATCGAGTCCTTTCAATCGTTGCTCTTGTCGATTGTTGCCGACATGCGGCTTCAAGTTCTGAATGCCGTGACCGGGGTCGTAGATTTTGAAGGCATCAAAAACTTCGCCCAAGAAGCCGCCGCGAGCTGGCCATTGACCGCCAATCAACGAGATGTGATCCGGAATTTCCAACTTGTCGTTTGGGAGTTCACGGCACGCGATCGCACCGAGCGACGGATGAATGAGTGTCGGATCAGGGCGATAGCCGGTCTTCACCATGTAAGTCCCGCGTTCGTGATCTCCCTCTTTGGAAACCAGCGAGCGGATCACATTCAGTTCGTGAATCTGTTCTGCCATGCGCGGATAAAGGTCCGCGATCTCCAGGCCGGACACTTTTGTCGCGATCGACTTTGTCGGCCCACCGATCTTGGTGCCGGGATGCGGATCCCATGTTTCCAATTGACTCGGACCACCACCGAGCCAAATCACGATGAGTGACTTTGCACGCTCGTCACCGCGCCGTGCCGCCGCTCGCAGATCAAGTCCCGGAACGGCAAACGACAAGCCACCTGCAATTGCGGCTTTAAGGAGGTCGCGACGAGAGAAGGTTGAGAATGAATTGGGTTGCGGCATGGCAACTTCCTTGTGAGAACCGTCAATGGTCAGTCGTGGGTCTCGAAAATGTCAGGAGGAATTCACCACGGGGACACAGCGGCACGGAGAGATGAGCTCAGAACATGAGGAAAAATGACTTCGTGTTTTTGTAGCCCGGTTTTTCAAACCGGGGGCAGTTCGACCGGTTTGAAAAACGGGTTTACGGAATCATTCATCCTCGTCTCCGAAGAGGACCGAATTTTCTCCGTGTTAGTCATGCACACACTCTCAACTCGCCTCAGTGATTCCACGCGAACTCCGGCGAGTTGAACAGAATCCAATAAATATCTTCGACGCGGTTGCCTCGGCTGACGGAATAGTCGTCACCTTTGGGCCGTTTATCACTCAGCATCGGCAGAAGTTCCGCAGATTCTTCGGCAGTTGGACGTCGCGTGAGACAAACGAGGAAGCAGAGTTCGAGGCATTTGTCGTCGTCGCGGGCCATCGCCGAAATTCGGCCCGGAGCAGTGAACGGCGTTGAGTTCAAGGCATCACGAGCCAGTTGGCCGTTCATGCGGAGCAGCGCTTGCGGGATCGTCCCGGCTCGATCTTCGAGTTCGTTCTCGCCGAGATCGCCGTACTCCTTGACGAAATCGCGCGAGCGGAAAAATTTGAACGTGCGCGGGATCAAGTGCGAATTCTGATCGACGGTCTTGATCGACGCCGCTTGCAACATCGCTCCGATCATCTGCTCCGGACGCAAGCGAGAAAGCGGGAAGATTGCGAAGTGAGTCTTCAGTCGATCGAGTTCTGGCTCGTCTTCCGAATCATGCTGCGACGACAACAAGAACGGCTTCGACGCGATCACCACTTCGATCAAACGGCGCAAGTCGTAACCATGTTCGCGAAAATCCGCCCCCAACAGTTCGAGTAAATCTGAGCCGTTTGCCTTCGATCCCTTCGCGTGCGTACTCCATTCGGGCGAGTTCGACGCGATCTCTTCACCTGGCGGATCAGGCAGATCATCCACGGGATCAATCCACGGGCGACCGAAGACCAGTCCCCAAATTCGATTGACGATCGCTCGCTCAAAGCGACGATTCTCTGGATGCGTCAGCCATGCCGCGAGTCGTTCTCGGCGGCCTCCGTCGCTCGGTTCCCATTCAGGATGAAACGGGACGACCGGATCGACTTCGTGCTTCTCCTGCGTCTTCCGATCTTCGATTTCAAACTTAAGTTTGCGATCGTCATGCACTCCGACGGGAGTCATTTTGACTTGTCCGAAATGGGCCGCGAGTCCCGCGAACTCACTCTGCTTCCAATGGTCGAAAGGATGATCGTGGCACTGAGCGCAGTCGATCCGCTGACCGAGAAATGCTCGCACGGCGCGGCCGGCGAGTTTGTTTTCGTTGAAACCCTCTTCATTCGTGTAACCAGCAATCAAAAAATTCGTCTGCGGCTCGTCGGTCCAAAGTCCGGTTCCGGCGACCATGTCGCGGACCATCTCGGGATAAGGGCGGTTCGACAACAACTGCTCACGCAGCCAAGCCACAAACCGGTCTCGGCGATAAACGATGAACTGGCCGTCCTCGACACCGACGAGACTTCGAGCTAAACGCTCCGCAAAATAATCGCCGAATCGTCCGTCACGCAGATAACGTGCGGTCCAACGTTGCAGTCGATCGTTGCCGCTGTCCGCTTCGAACGCTCGCAGTTCTTCCAGCGACGGCACCGTCCCCATCAACGCGAGCGTGATTCGTCGCAACGTCGTCAACTCATCCGCTGCTTTCGCAGGGGTGAGGCTTTCCTCCACCCAACGTTTGGCAAAATACGCATCCACCTTTTGAACCGATTCCGCCAACGCGGCCGACGGCTGCGAGTTCTCATCGGTCGCGATTCCCTTCAACGGTTGAGCGGTGACAAATCGCACCAACGCGATGACGCTCAACAACACGAGACCGGGAAGTAAGTATTTCCAACGCATGATTTGTGATTCCTTGCGCACCGTACCTCTCGACGCCCAGCAGCGTTTCACCGATCATCGCGAAACCCGCTGGGGTTCGTCGAGGTAAGTGGGAAGTATACATGACATCGTTTAACCGCACGCCGCAGGCACGCGCGAATCAGGATATCGGCCCCCAAACGCGCGTGCCTGCGGCGTGCGGTTAGAACGATGCTTGGCATTCCTCTAGCAAACAAGATCGTCACCGTGTCTGGTTCCGCTCCCATAAGTCGTGTCGAACGTCCGCGATTGCCTTCGGAGCTTCGTGAGGCGCGATCGGAGCCACTGGAATCCGAACCAGCGATCGTCGCACCGACCGACGAGTTCGTGACGCTCGAAGAAGAACTCGTCGTTGATCGCTTGCCGCCGTTCCCGCTGCCTTGGCGGAGTCCGTTGAAGTGCATCGCTTGGATTGTGCGGACGTTGTTCGGGCTGGCGAGCTTGACGCTGTTGTTGGCGGTTTCAGCAGCGGTGCCGCTCGTCAACTTTTGGGTGCTCGGCTATTTCCTGGATGTGACAGGCCGCATCGGTCGCACGGGGAAACTGCGAGCCGCTTTTCCGTTGCTCGGTCTGGCACCTCGCTTCGGGTCGATCGTGCTGGGGACTTGGTTGTGCGTATTACCGCTACGACTGATTTCCGGCGCGGCGTCCGATGCGGCGTTGATCGATCCGCATGGACGAGCCGCTGCGGGTTGGCAGTTTGTGTTGACGCTGACGTCGTGGTCGATGACCGCTCATCTTTGCATGGCGTTGGCTCGTGGCGGTGCGTTGAGTTGCTTCTTTCGACCGATCAAGAATTTTCGCTGGTTGCGGGCTCGGTGGCGTGACCGCGATTATTGGGAGCGAGCTTCGACGGCGATCGGTCAGTTCCTCACGGGGCTGAATGCGAGAACGTATTACTCGATCGGCTGGCGCGGATTTGTTGGGACGTTCGCTTGGTTGATCATTCCGTCGGCGCTGTATGTCTCACTGCATGATCCGTCGAAGCCGGCTCAAGTTGTGGGTGTGTTCTTCGGCGGATTCGGTTTGTGGCTGACGCTGCTGTGGGTTCCGCTGCTACAAGCACGCTTCGCCGCCGAGAATCGTTTGGGTGTGTTTCGCGAATTGAAAACCGCTCGCGAATTGTTTTGCCGCGCGCCGTTTGCGTGGCTGTTCGCAATCGTGCTGACGTACTTGCTCGCGCTGCCGCTGTACTTGTTCAAAGCCTTGTCCCCGCCGCAAGACGCAATGTGGTTCATCACGATCATCTTTGTCGTGTCGATCTTCCCGACGAAAGTCGCGTTGGGTTGGGCCTATCAACGTTCAATGCGTCGGCCTGATCGAGCATGGTGGCCATGGCGTGTGTTGTGTCGCGTGTTGCTGACAGCGATTGTGGGCGTTTACGTTGTCATTTTGTTTTTCACTCCGGCGATCGGCGAACATGGGCGGCGTGTTGTGTTTGAGCATCATGCGTTGTTACTGCCGGTGCCGTTTTGAAGGGACGCCAGAGACGAAACGGACCAAGCGAATTTGGTCGTCAATACAAGCCTTTGGGTCCGTTTCGTCCCTGGTGTCCCTTCAATACAACCACAACGATGAGCCATCCGATTCGCGCACTACCGGCTGCATTGTCTGTTGAAGCTTTCCACGCCAGCGGCGTTCGACGGGGCGCTGCCGCCACATCCGCAACGAGTGATTGAGGCCGACGCTCGGAAAAGAAACGTCGTTGGGCTCGTCGAACCACGACGACAGAATTTCGCTCCACGCGGTCGCTCGAAAGCGGCGGCGAATGTGGATCGGGTCGAAGCCATACCACTCGCTGCGTTTTTCGACAATCGTCGCTTGATAAGTTCGTGCGAAATCAACGACCAACTGATTCAGTCGCATCATCTTCGGTTCCACTTCGTCAAAGCTCATCCGACTGCCGGGAAACATGACTGACTTCAGGAACTCGAACCGAGAACGAGTCAGCTTTTGAACGCTTGCGATTGGCAGACTCGTCACAACACTGCGCGCGTTGATGGCTTGCAGTCGTTGCAGACAAGTTTCAATCCAGACAGCGACTTGTTCGGGTTCCACTCCATAAAGCAGATCGTTACCGATGTCGGCGATGAGTGCTCGCGGTCGATCGCTTGGAATCGAAGGTCGAGCGTTGAGTTCATCCCAAAGTTGACACGAAATGATCCCCGGCAATCCACGCGGGCCAACACGGCTCCAGTTGCCATACGAGCGACCATGCCCTTCCGCCGCGAACATCTCCAGCGGTTCTGGCCACGCTCGCCGCAGCCCATACCACAGACGTGGAAACGCCAACGTCACGTTACTGGCTCCGAGCAGGATGGCGCGCGGCACGAGAGGGCTTTCTGATAACAAATCCAAACGGCAACCTCATGAACACGGCATCTCGGCCAGGAATCGGCGGGACTCGGACATCACGTATTGCTCCGCGCCGCCGAAGCCGATCAAGCGATAGCCTTGTTGAATGGCCCAGTGAGCTTCCTCAACGTTTCGCGCGGGATAGCCACACGCGATATTGTGACGCAAACACGCCGCAAGAATTCTTGCGGCGGCGTTCGTGACTTGCGGGTGGTCACGATCGGTGCCGACTCCATAACCGAGTGCGAGATCGCCGACGCCAACCCACAGCCCATCGAGTCCAACGGCGGCGATGGCTTCGACGTTTTCGACTCCTTCCGGGTCTTCGAGCAGTGCCAACAAGAGTGTCTCCGAGTTCGCCGTGGCCAAGTAATCGGCACCGCTGACTCGGCCCCAATGAGTGGCTCGACCCGGACCAAAACCGCGAGTCCCGTCTGGCGGATAGAGGCCCGCGTCCTTGAGTCCTTTCGCATCGTCCGCCGTGCGGCAATGCGGCATGAGAATTCCCTGAGCGCCCAAGTCGAGCGCGTGCATCACCGCTTCGGGATCGTTGGGACGCAACACTCGCACGATCGGCACCGTCCCGCCCGCGAAGCAACCTTGCACAAGTCGGTCGAGCGATGCAGCGTCCATCGCACCATGCTCGCCGTCGAGCAACACGAAATCCCAACCGGCGTATCCAAGCAGTTCACACAAGCCTGATTCCGGAAGTCGCACGGAACTGGAATAAACGACATCGCCGCTTTGCAGTTTGCGCTTGGCCAGATTCGGACGGATGGCGGTTGTGTTTGTCATTGAAAACTCCGTTCGTCATTTCTTTCCGAGGATCGCTGGAGCCAACGTGATCTCGCGACTGATCGCGGTTCGCATCGCCGCAGTGAGTTCTGCGGTGATGCCGGCTTCGTCCGGAACTTGTCGCAAGAGTTGTGCTGCATCGCAATCGAGCGACGTGAGCAACTCATCGAGTCGTCGATGAACCTCGCGCAGGAACTCGATCAATTCGGAGTCGTTCAGATCGTGTCGCTGAAATCCCGATTCCGTTTCGGTTCGTTGGCGTTGCAAGCGAGCGAGCGTTGATCCTTGCGTGCGCCACAAGTCGCCATGTGCAAACGCTCGCCGTAAGCGACCGTCGGCGTCGAACTGATAAACCAGATCGGCTCCAAAATAGATTGACCAACCGCCGCTCCGCTTGAAGCCCGCGACGATCACATCGGCCTGAAACGGAACACGCCACTCGGCACGTCGGATCAAACCGGTCGCTTCCTGCATCAAGTCTTCACGGTCAGATTCGTGGCGTGCCATCAGGTGTCCGGGAGTTAAAACGTAGAGCGGGCGGCTCGCCTGCTTCTACCTCTGCCGTAAGTACAGCAGGCGA
>JAYUFI010001009.1:0-1196 GCA_043738805.1 Planctomycetaceae bacterium
TCCCCACGCTCACCGAGTTGTTCGGGGCGTCCGGCGAGCACTACTGGCAGCTTGCCCGCGGGATCGACGATCGGCGGGTTGTCCCCGATCGCGAGGCCAAGTCAATTTCCAACGAGACCACGTTCGCCGAAGACATCGCCGATATGGAGGTGCTGCGAGCTTGGTTGGTGGATCTCGTCGAACAGGTCGCTCGCCGCTTGCGACAGCACGACATCAAGGGCCGTACGGTGGAGTTGAAAGTGCGGTTCGCAGACTTCAAGACGATCTCACGATCACTGACACTTGCAGAGCCGACCAACATCACTCAGGAATTGCTGGACGCTGGTGTCGAACTGCTGACGACACGCCTCCCGTCGCATCATCTGCCGATACGACTGCTGGGATTCGGCGTCAACAAATTCAATAATTCCGGTGCGTCTCAGCAGCTACTCTTCGATCAGCCTGACCGCGAGCGTCATCAGGAACTCGATCGAGTAGCGGATCAAATCACGGCCAAGTTTGGCAAGTTGGCCATTCGTCGCGGTGCCAAGCTCGACAAGACCGATGAGTGCCCCTGAATGAATGATGAAAAAACGGCGAGCTGGAGAACTTCAGAGGACAGTCTACTTTTCGCCCGCTCGATGTTCTCGGCCAATAGGTCCAACCGAAGAAAGATCAGACCGGCATGAGCGACTACCAACACGCATTGCAACCGTTGATGTCCCGTCGCGTCGAATTCGGCGAGCGTGTTGTTCAACTCGAACTGGATCGACTCTAAGCGGGCCTCGTCGATGATCTTTTTACCGGCTTGATCGGTGACGTAGAAGGCGTCGAGCACTTGATCGAGCGACGTGGCGATCTTGGCCAACTCGATCGACAGTTCCAGTCGGTAAACCGCTCGGCGGATCGTGTCGAGCAGGCCGGGGCGGTCGTGGGCGAAGACGCAGACGATGTTGCCGCGATCGAACGAATCGTTGTCGATGGTCACACGGTTGGGCAGGTCGTCGATCGGACGCGGCTCGCACGGACTCGCCGCATCGTCCGCTTCGGGGTAAGTTCGCTAGATGATCTCGCCGGAATCGACTCGCCGCCGTTTGGCGGTTAAAAATGCGTCGCAGGCAAACGCGACGTCAACTCGCCCCGTTGTGAACTGTGCGGGACGTGGCATTCGGCCAGATTTAAGGTCAGAGTTTTCGGCGCGATGACGTTTGTCGGCG
>JAYUFI010001010.1:0-23316 GCA_043738805.1 Planctomycetaceae bacterium
TCCGAACAACATCGCCGCATCATGATCATCACCGTAACCGATGAAGCGGGCGATGATTTCGGAAAGCCTCACTTGGACGCGATCGCGCTCTGCCGACGCTACGGTGCGAAGGCGTATGTCATCGGCCCGACATCGCCGTTCGGACAACGAAAAGGTTTCGTCCCCTATGTCGCTCCGGAAAACGGCAAGACGTACCAACTGCCGATTGACCTCGGTCCTGAAGTGCCGATGGCGGAGAACGTCCGGTTGCCGTTTTGGTTCAATGGACCGCAGCACGAATACCTGTCATCGGGATTCGCGCCGTATGCGCTGGCTCGCATGGTGAGCGAAACTGGCGGCGTCTACTTCATGACCAACATGACCACGATGGCCGGACTCGCTCCGGTCGGCAGCTTTGATGAAGCCTCACTGAAGCCGTTCGCTCCCGACTATCAGTTCGGTGAACCGGAAGATTTTCTGCGGGACTTGCGCATGCATCCGATCCGCTCGGCGGTCATCAACGCGGCTCAAATCAGTGGACGATACACGGTGAAGGGTGCTCCGCAATTGAATCTGCGCGTGACCGACAAGAGCTTCCGGCAGGTCGCGACCGACGCGCAGAAGTCCGTCGCCGAAAGCCAATACATGATCGACGCGATGTTGCAGGCGTACCCGGCCAACTTCGAGCGTGATTTGGAACGTGAGCCTTCTCTGCGTTGGCGCATGGCGTTTTGTCTGAATTATGGCCGGCTCCTGGCCAATCGAACTCGTAACTTGGAATACAACTTCGCACTCGCGAACTTGAAATCGACGCTCGCTGAAGCGGACATCAACACGCGGTCGAATCAGTGGATCTTTCATCCCAACCAAGAGGTGAAGCATTCCGGCGTTGCCAGTCGTAAAGGAGCGTTGTTGGCAGCGGACTTACTGCAGCGCATTGTGGCCGAAGCACCGGGAACTCCGTGGGCGATCATGGCCGCTCGCGAACTTCAGAGCCCGTTTGGCATTCGAGTTGAGGAGCGCTTCATCCCACCGCCAGTTTCGACACAAGGCAAAGGGACTCAAACTCCCGCGAAGCAAAAACCTGGACCGCTCTTCGTCCCAGAGCCACAAAAGAAACAGACCCCGCCGCCTCCGCCGAAACCACCCGTGCTGCCGAAACTGTAAAAGAAATTTCGCTGCCCAAAATTTGGAGTGCGACGGCCCCAAGCCGTCGCTTTTCAAAACGCACCGTTGACGCGAATCGTCAGCGAAAGAAATTCACAACGTTTTGAAAAACGATGGCTCTGGCCATCGCACTCAAAATGTTGCTTACCAATTGGTCTGTCTGTCGGAGAGCCGTTAGCATCACGTACATCGGTGCCTGCAACCGTCACTCTCGAATCTATGACTTCCAGGAGTTTGCGATGCGAACCTCGAATCCCGCCTTGAATCAATCAACCTTTGAAAACTTCGGCGACTATGCGGTTGAGCGATCAACCACGATGACACTCGAAGGGACCGCGACCAAAACGGCGATGCTCGTTGTGCTGTTGAGTGCATCAGCGGGATTCGCGTGGAATGCACTCCGCACTGCGGGTGGACCTGCTGTTGTCATGCCCTACGTTATTGGTGGCTTGATTGTGGCATTGATCGCCGGCTTGGCCATGAGCTTCCGACCGCAGTGGGCAGCGATGCTGGCTCCGATTTACGCAGTCGGAGAAGGGGCCGTCATGGGAGTGATCTCTGCGGCCTATGAAGCTCAATTCCACGGGATCGTCTTTCAGGCGATCTGCCTCACGCTCGGCACGCTCTTCAGTCTGTTGACCGCGTATCGTACCGGCATCATCCGAGCGACCGAAAACTTCAAACTCGGTGTCTTCGCCGCGACCGGCGGCATCGCGATGCTGTACCTCGTCAGCATGTTGATGAATATGTTTGGCTACAGAATGCCGTTCTTGCACAGCAACGGCTTGATCGGAATTGGAATCAATGTCGTGGTGGTGATCGTGGCCGCGTTGAATCTGGTGCTCGACTTCGATTTCATCGAAGAGGGTGCCAAACGAGGAGCCCCGAAGTACATGGAGTGGTACGCGGGATATGGTCTGCTCGTGACGCTGGTTTGGTTGTACGTGGAATTTTTGCGGCTGCTCTCGAAGCTCAACAGCCGCGATTAGCGGTGCCTACGTAGCCGTCACGCTCCGCGTGACGAGCCGGTTGCTTTACGAAGCGTTGGCGAGCACTCGGCTCGTCACGTGGAGCGTGACGGCTACGCACCATTGCCTCAGCTACGTCGGACGCGTTTGTTAAGTTATGCATACAACGGCGACTCTGCGTGTCACGAAAGCTCAACGGACTTCGGGAAGCTGGCCGGGCTTGGGAAAACAGTTTTCAAGAAAATTTGGGATCGGCAGGAATCTGATTGAAGTTGCCGAGCGACCTCATCAGCATGTCGCCCCATGTTAAACATCTGCGATGCCACTCTGCCGAACACCTCGTTGAGTTATCTCGCCTTCCGTGTCGCGTGCCTCGACACGCTGGAGCGGATGGTGCTCGCGAGGCAATTTGATCCGGAAATTTCCGAAGGGATCGGCTTCTTGGCCGAGGTTCCCTTCCTGCGAGCGGTCGCTCCGCAGGTGCAGTTAGATTTGCTTTCGGAGACTTGGCAGAAGCATATCTGCGGCGAGGAAATCGAATCGACGCTCGTGGACGAAAGCGTGATTTTCGCCGTCTGCGAAACAGCGGCTCGCGCGGCAGAACAAGACCGAAATCAAATGCGAGCGTGGGCCGAAGCGGGGCCGCGACGAATCTCGGTCTCGTCGAAGGTGACGCTTCCGGAAAAGATTCGGCAGTTGCATCTGTCGCTTCCCAACGAAGGGGACTTCCTGTTGATCAGTCAGTTCGAGGACTTGGCTCCGTTTGAAGGGCTGAGCTTGAAAGCCGAGTTTGGCATGGAGCCAACGAAGTGCGAGCCGATGTTCGATGTGCTCGGTCGTTGGCACGTGACGCCGGGCTTCGCCGGACGGTTGAGCGGCTTACTCACCGATCGCGAAGTCGCCCAAGCGATCACCGCAGTCCGGTCGCGGCGAGCCTCAAACGTTTCGTCCCGTCCGCCGGTGTGACTTTCTTCTTCACGTTGGTGACTCGTTTGACACTCTGAAAACCGGCGCTTACCGTGCTTCCGCTGAAAGAGTTGTGCGTTTGCGGTAATCGTCCGCATCTGACTTCATGTCACTTTTGAACCTTGATTTTCGCCAGCAAAAATTGGCACCACGGAGTTTGAAAATGTCGCGTCCCGTCACGTTGTTTACCGGTCAATGGGCTGATCTGAAACTCGAAGATCTCTGCAAGAAAGCGAAGGACTTCGGTTACGACGGCTTGGAACTGGCTTGCTGGGGCGACCACTTCGAGGTTGATAAAGCTCTCTCCGACGACACGTACTGTGCGAGCAAGCGCGACCTGCTAGAGAAGCATGACCTGAAGCTGTTCGCGATCTCGAATCATCTCGTTGGTCAGGCCGTGTTGGACACGATCGACTCGCGACACAAAGCGATTCTGCCGCCACATGTTTGGGGTGACGGCAATCCCGCCAGGGTCAACGAGCGAGCCATCGCAGAGATGAAGAACACCGCGCGAGCCGCTCAGAAGTTGGGCGTGAGTGTCGTTAACGGTTTCACCGGATCGAGCATTTGGCCGTTCATCTACGACTTCCCGCCAACACCGCGTGAAACCATCGAAGCCGGTTTCCAACTGCTAGCTGATCGCTGGAACCCGATTCTCGATGTCTTCCAAGAATGCGGAGTCAAATTCGCGCTCGAAGTCCATCCAACCGAAATCGCGTTCGACATCTACTCCGCCGAATGGGCGTTGAAGGCGCTCGACCGCCGTGAAGAGTTCGGCTTCAATTTCGATCCGAGCCATCTCATTTGGCAGGGAGTCGATCCCGCCGAGTTCATTCGTTACTTCCCGGATCGCATTTACCACGTCCACATGAAGGACGCTTCGACGACCTTGAATGGCCGCAGCGGCATCAACAGCAGCCATTTGGCATTCGGCGATCATCGCCGAGGCTGGGACTTCCGCAGCGTCGGTCGCGGAGCGGTTCGCTTCGAGGAAATCATCCGCGCGCTCAACAGCGTCGGCTATGCCGGCCCGCTCTCCGTCGAGTGGGAAGACTGCGGCATGGACCGCGAACACGGTGCCCGTGAAGCCTGCCAGTTCTGCAAGAACGTAGACTTCAAGCCCTCGAACCGCCGGTTCGATTCGGCGTTTGAGAAGTAGGCGATTTGAGACTCCAAATCTCAAATGACAACCAAACACAACAGCTCGCACGCGAACGGCGGTGTGTGATGTGTTGTAGATCAGTCGCTCGGCGCACTGCGGTTGGCACGATGAGCTTCGCGTACTTCGCGCTGATCATGGACTGCGGCTCGCGCAAGATCGACGGCTGGGAACTGGCCGAGTTGATGGCTGAAGAACTGACGCTGTCGGCACGGCATTCGGCCATCCGTCAACGACAACCCGACCGGTGACTTGATCCATCACCGTAACCGTGGCGGCCAATACGCGGAGGCAAACGACCGAGCCGTCCTGCACCACACCCACATCCACATCCGCCCAAGTATGAGCCGCGCTGGTCACGGCTACGACAACACCTTCATGGAATCCGGCTTCGGAACGATCAAGACCGAACTCGAAATGACCGATTACGTTCATCAGCCAGCGGCACGTCGAGAGATCCGCGAGTACATCGCCTACGACAACCTCGAACGAAAATACTCCACCCTAGGCTACCTCTCACCGCACCAGTTCGAACTCCGCCAGATTAAGAAGTTCGACTGTCCGTGAAATCGACAGCAGCTCAAAGTATCACGACAGGCCGATCAGGATACAGCAACCGAGCGCAATGGGCTTCCCATGCCATCCAGTCGTGGGTTCGAACAAACATGCAGATTCCACTGCCTGCCAACGACAAAAATCTGTTCCCGAACCAGATCACCATGCTGCCACCAAATCGCCGTCGTTTCAAAAACACGGGAAGACCATCGCGGGTCGTCCGCTGAATCTAATTCACTCGTACCTGATTCATGAGCCAGGCAACGATTCGTTGAAAGAGTTCCATCATAGAATGCACTGACCGTGATATTCGGCAGCCACCTCATCACCAACATTGTCGATGCCAAGAATCTCACTCAACATCGGGGCTCGTTCAACTGGACCTGACCCCGTTTCCAAGCCATGTGTGGTCACTCTGTTGTTGGTTTGTTTTAGGGGGGAATCGCCACCGCTCATCGGACCGCAATGAACAGCATTGAGTTTAGAAAACACGTCAACTGCGGCTCCGATGGAACGACTTGTCGGCCAATGTCGGCCCCTAAGACGACGAATCACTGGCCTCGCTTTAACTTACTGCGGCGTTTTTGTGCTTTCCATTTTCGCTCAGATTGCTGAGGTGCCGTGTGACTCCTGGTTTCCACATGCAACATCATGTTTAGCAGTTCAAGTTTCGTTTCGGATTTGAGCGTTCCTTCGTGGAAGTTTTGGAGCGTGCGTTTCTCTTGCCGATACTGGTTCCAGAACTCGATCCATCGCTTCACGTTTCGTGTTGGCGGAACTCGCATTTTCCAATCTACGAATTCACATGCAGCGCCACACTGCGGACATGAGAGCAACGCTTCCGTCTGTATGCGCCGGAATGTTTTTCTACATGGAATGCACGCCCAAGTGCGGTTGCTCATGCAATTTCCTTTTGCCGTTCGTGTGCCAGCTATTGCGCCTCTCACGCAACTGTAGCGGAAGTCGCAAGACATCAGATCGGAACTCTTGCGAGTTCCGCTACACCAGCCGCTACAGGTGCGTGAGTGAGGGAATAATGACTTCACAACAGTAGCCACACTCTGGCGAGCGTGGCTACTGTTGTGATACCGCGACTCGTTCAAGGAGTGACAAGCTTTCGAACTTGCCCATCCGCAAGGGCGTGTTTCCAGATGCGGACGTCGTCGATCACGCCGTCCATGAACTCGCCGGCACCCGTGTTACCGATCGTCATGGTTTGGCCCGGGTGCATCAGGCGGGGTTCCCCTTTGAACGGGATCGTCTTCTTGCGATCTGCGTCGAGATATAAGCGACATTCCTTCGTCTCGTTGTCGATGACGAACGTGATCAAGTACCAGCGCTTCGTTTCGAGATCGCCTCCTTGACCGTTGGTGCCGACGTCGTCGTTGTAGAAGTTGATCGCCGTGTCGATCCAACGAGTACCGTCGCCGATGTCGCCGTGAACTTTGTCGGCGTTCACTTTCATGTCGAACGTGAACTCGCCGCCGGCTCGCGTGCCGAGGATGCCGGAGAACGTCGGCTCCTTCGTCAGCCAGACCCAGGCAGAGACTGTGAACGTGCCGATCTCGAAATCCGGCGAATGCGGAATCGAGACGTGTTGTTCCTTCGCGCGATCGAAGAGCAACGCTTTGCCGACCTTTCCTTCGTGTGAGACCGCTCCATGAATCGTGCCGTGATGCGTCCCCGCGCTGTCACGGGCTTCAATGTCGTCATCGAACTTCCAATGCGCGATCGGCATCGGCACTCCTTTGATTGGAACGGATGGTGTCGCACTCGTGGCTCGCAGGCCGGATTGAATCCAGGCGATCAAGTCGGCGACTTCATCCGAGTGGCAAGTGTTGAGCAAACCGGCGGCCATCAACGAGACCGGTGAAGGACGCATCTCGGCGATGTCGCTGCGAGCAAACTCGCGCACATCGGACGGGACATACAAGTTCGGTTGGATCTGCACCTTCTGAGCGTCGTTGTTGACCAGTCGCCCCGTGATGACGGTGCCGTCGTCCAGTTCAATGAGCGTCGCGGCGTATTGATCGCTGACGACTTTGCTCGGCTCGGTGATGTGCATCAGCAGTTCGCGCGCGGCGAACTTGTTGGCCGCCAGCGTGAGATCGGGGCCGGTGACTCCCCCTTCGCCTCGGAACAGATGACATGCGGCGCAACCGGTCTCGCGATAGAGCGTCTTGCCACGTGCCAGATCTCGCTTGCCTTTGAGCAACGGTTCGACTTCGAGGAACAACTCCTCGGTATCCCAATTCTTGACGAACAGCCGCGAGGCCAACGGCGGCTCCGGGCGAATTTCGGGAGCCGCGTCGAGGATCGGTTGCAGCACGGCCTTCTCGGCATCGGACAAAGAAGCCACCGCATCCTTGCGAATGTCGGCGATGAATTTCGAGAGGTGCGCGGCCTTCTGAAACTTTTCGAGCAGGAACCAGCGGAAGTATTTTTCTTTGGCTCCTTTCGGCCAGCCATCGGAAACGAATCGCAAGCTGACCGCGTAGGCCAATTGCTCTTCCTGACTGGCCGCCTTTTCAAACAGCGGGAAGATCAGCTTCGCCGCCAACGGCGATTTCCAACGCGCGAGCAACTGCCCGGCTTCCGCATTGAAGCGATCATCGTTCGATGGCAACGAGCGATGCAGTTTCTCCAACAGCTTGTTCTTCAATTCGCCTTCGGGATCACCCAATCGAATCGCGATGACCTGCAATGCGCGAACCGCATCGAGTCGCGTCTCCGCATCGAGCTTCGCCAACGCCAAACTCTCCCAGCGTTGCAGGATGGTCTCTTTCGAGTCCACCTTCTCCAGCCGAGCCAACGCCAGCGTCGTCTGCACGATCGCTCGCGGATGAGTCAGCGCCAGCGCCTTGTCCTTCCACGTTTCCACCGGTCGGAACTCCAGCAACGTCCGCGCGGCGAAGCGAATGAATCGATCGTCGTGCGACAAACATTCGAGAGCCAGCGCGAGCGATGCGTCGTCGGTGTTGTGATAAGCGTCTTCCAGTTTGTGCCGGAGCGTTCGCAACGATTTCGCTTTCGTGTCTTCAACCATCGGCGTCGGCGCGGTGCTTTCGGTGCCGGTGTAGGTCACGCGATACAGAGCACTATTCGAGTTGCGGCTTCCTCCGGCGAAATACAACGCGCCGTCCGGGGCGACGACAATGTCCGTCGGCTTCGTGCCGTTTCCTTCCAAGAACACTTCTTGCCGAGCGGAGTAGGTCGCTCCGGATTCCTTCAGATGCACCGCGTACAACTTGCCGTAGGTCCAATCGGCGAGGAACAGAGCATCCTGATATCGAGCGGGAAACTTCGCTCCGTAACCGAACGCGACTCCCGTCGGACTGCCGCGACCGACGTTGATCACCGGCGGAAGCGAATCGACGTAGTACTCCGGCCACTTCCCCGAAACGCTGCGCCAACCGAACTCGGCACCATCCACCACATGGCAGACGCGCGTCGGGCGATACCACGGCATGCCGATATCCCATTCCATGTCGGCGTCGTAGGTAAACAGCTCGCCGTGCCGATTGAACGCCGCGTCGTATTGATTGCGCAGGCCAGTCGCTGCCAGCGTCCATTCCTTGCCGTCCGGCGACATGCGCGCGATGTAGCCCGCCGGTGCTCCGGCTCCGAGCATGAATCCATGCCCGACCAACTTGGGCAGAGCGAGATCATCCTTCCAAATTGGCGGCACTTGATGCTGCTGAATCTCGGTCATCCGCGTCGCGTTGCCGCAGACCACGGTGATCGACTTCCCATCCGGCGAAAGCAACAACGCATGTGGCCCGTGATCGCCGCTGCCATGAATTTTGCGAAGCAGTTCGACCTTGTCGAACACGTCATCGCCGTCCGTGTCGCGGACTCGATAGACGCCGGAGCCGGCTTCATAAACTCCTTCCTGACAGACCATGACGTAGAGACTGTCGAACGCCCACAGCAGGCCGTTCGCATGACCGACCGGCAGCGCGATCGGTTCCATCTTCATCAACTTCAAGTCGCCACCAATCGGCGGCGGAGTGATTCGCACCATGCGGCCACCAGCATCAGACGCGATCAGTCGTCCCTTGCCATCCACGCACATCGCGACCCACGAGCCTTCGGCATCATCGAGCGCATGCAGCAGCTCAACTTGGAAGCCGTCCGGCACTTTGATCGCGTCCGTCTTCGTCACTGACGGTCGCAACACCGCGAACACATCGCCCCACGGCGACTTGTCATACGAGTGCAGTGGCTTGGCCGCGACCGCCTTTCCGGTCGCAGGCACGACCTGCCATGAGCCGTCGGTTTCGAGCCGTCGTCGGAGGCCGTCCGCTTCGGTGACGAACATGCTCAAGACGACCGCGTCGGAGTTGCTACCGCGCTTCGCTTCGATGCGAACTTTGTTCTCGCCAGCCGCGAGTTGGCCCTTGAGTTGCAAGTCCTTGGGCCGCTTCAAGTCGGTTTGGTCGCCCACGACCTCGTCATTGATCGTCACCGTGCAACCGGCATTGGCCATCACACGAATCCGCCCGCCCGTCGGCTTCTTCTCTAACGCAAACGTCTTCTCGAAGACGACCGTCTCCGCTTTGGCATCGACTTGATCCGTCCAAATCCAATGCAGCTTCGAAGGGGCGGTGATGATCGGTAGCTCATCCGCCGCCCAGCTCGTAGGAACTGCCATCAACCAAAGACAAGCCGCGACGCAGAGTCGACTGCAAGTACGGACACAACGGGTCGTGCTCATGTGGGAAAGTTTCATTCTGCGATTGCCTTTCGGGCGGTGAGGGTCTGCTCAATGAATGGAATTGAATCGCCAGGAAAGCTCGGTGTCGCCTTCGATGAGTTCTTGCAGGAACCGTGGGCTAGCGCCCATCGGCTGATGAATAATACGAGTTAGCGCGGCAAGTATTTGTCGGTCGATGGCTTGGGATCAATGATCGCATCGGCTTCGGGCAGGCCGACAGCTTGACGTTTCTCCGCATTCCAGATGATTGGTTTTTGCATTCGTAACGCCAGCACGCCAAGCATTCCGACTTCGGTGATGCGGGCTCCGATTTCGAACGGCGAGTACGACTTCGCATCGCCAGCACAGGCCAACACCCACTCGAACATGTGCGAGTTATTCACTTGGCTCCAACGAGGACGCTCTCCTTTGGCCGCGCGTTTGGGATCCCACTTCAGCACTTCGGTATCAATTCGTGGCTGAGTCTTCGCGATCTTGGCCACCTCGGGTTGATGGGCTCCCTGGAAGTCGCTCGCACCTTTCAGGCGGATGTTGCAGTCGGTGTTCCACAGCCCGGCAGAGAGGGTGCCTTCGCTGCCAACGACCAAACAACCGGTCGAGCCGACCGGTCCTTTGGTGATGTGTTCCGGAGGAACATGCTTGTCACCTGAGTAGAAGAAGAGTTTGACCGGCCCACGTTTCCCTTTGGCGGCGAAGTCGAACGTCACGGTGCAGCGAGTCGGGAACGATTCGTGTCCCATGTCGTCGCCCGTCGCTTCGATGCGTATGGGGGCGTCGAGTTCGAGGGCTCGGTACGCCAACTGAAAACCGTGGCAGCAGAAGTCGGCCATCGAACCGCCGCCGAAGTCGTACCAGCCGCGCCACTTGCCGGGGTGATAGATCTCGTTGGCATAGGGACGTGCCGGAGCCGAGCCCAACCAGAACTTCCAATCGAGCCCCTCGGGAATCGGGGCGCTCGTGGCCGGACGATCGACGCCGTTGGGCCAACCATGAGCCGGATGCCAAACATGGACCTCGGTGATTGTGCCCAGCAGACCGGATTGAATGACTTCAAAGCTCCGCCGAAAGCCCTCGGTCGAGCAGCCTTGATTTCCCGTCTGAGTCGCGAGCTTGGGGTGGCTCTTCGCCAATTTCTCCAAGGCACGACATTCAGCGATGGAATGGGCCAGCGGCTTTTCGCAATAAACATGTTTGCCAGCCTGCAACGCCGCTTGGCAAATCGGGACATGCCAATGATCCGGCGTGGCGATGATCACCGCATCGACGCCGGTCTCTTGATCGAGCAGCTCGCGGTAATCGTGATACGCCTTGGCATTGGTCAGTCCCTTCACTTGCAACGCGCTCTCACGCTGCCGCTGATCGACATCGCAAATGGCGACGATCTGCTGATCGATCTTGCCGAGTTCGGGGATCAAGTAACCGCGCATCTGGCCGCCCATCCCAATACAGGCAAACGACAATCGCTCGTTGGGCGAAGTGCCCGCCAAGATTCCCGATGGCAAGATCGTGGGAAGGCCAATGCCGATCGCAGCCGCCGATTGAACAAATCGCCGACGGGAAATTTTGTGGGACATGATTATGTCTGCTCCTTTGCGTGTTGCGGGGGATGTCGTTTATTTGGTCACGCTCAATGTTGTCGGCATTGCCGTGATTTTCAAAGCGGGAAGAGTGACAAGCCCCTGCTCATCGGCTTTGCCTTCGCCTTTGGCGGTCCCGAAGGTCCATTGGAACGCATCTCCGGGCTTGAGCTGAAAACTCTGGAGGCGGCGCAGTGTGACGTCGGCACTCGCCTCTTTCGGGATCTCGAACTGCGTCTTCAGGTCCGCCGCATTCACCAGGGAGAGCGACATCTCAACCTTCTCCGCCGTGTCGCTGAGATTCTTCCAGAGGAAGAAGGCGTTGACCTGACCGGCGGCCGAGCTTTTCAAATCATCCGGCCACGGAAGCTTGGAATTGCTGGTGGCGTTCGTGAAGACCGCATACGCCTCGTTCTTTTTGATGCTCAGCCAGTCGAATGAATCGACCAGGTCGTTCACTTTCATGATCTGAGCCGAATTGTTGGCGTGCCCGAATGGTCCCCAATAAAGGACGAGCGAGTATTTGCGATCGTTCATCGCTTTCACAAAACGATCATGCCCCTCGGCCCAGCCATCGTTCGGAGCGGAGTAGTCGATACAGACCGGCGGCTCGGGCAGCTTGACGTTTTCGGGAACTGACTGCGGCGGGAAATACATGCGGTTGGAAACGTGCTCGATCCCCGCTGGAACATTCGCCTTGATGGCTGCGAACACATCGCCATGACGCATGCCGATGCCGAGCGTTCCGCTGCCACCCATCGAATTGCCGCTCAGGTAAACGCGGTTCGGATCGATCTCATATTTCTGGATGACCCACTTCACGGTGTCGATCACGCGCTTTTCCACGGGCATCGTGTCGCCGCCGGAATTCCTTTTGATCAATCCCTGATCTTTGCCGTGCATCCCGCCCCACCACCAATCCTGAGCCTGGTGCTTGCGGCAATCGACATACAGCGCGTAGTGGTCGCCGGGAGCACGATAGATGTCGTGATTGCCGACGGTGCGCGTGCAATTCACGCACGACATCACATCGTGACCGGCCGAATGCAGCACCACATACAGCGGAGCGTTCTTGCGATCCTCCTTGGGATGAATGACGATGAAGGTGTCTTGCTGTGGAACTGCATAGCCCCATTCCGGCTTCACACCAGACTCGAATGTCTCCATCGCCCGGCCGTTGATGTCGGCGTCTTTGGAAGCATCCTTGGCCGGAACCCACACCGTGTCGTCAGCACGCAGCGGGAGCGAGGCGAGTAGTAACAGAGATAGCAAAACGGTTTTCATTTCAGTTCTCCAGATTGAGGACACCGGCCTTCATGCGTCCGTTTCCCAGCGCTGCACGAGTCCGTCTTCAGGGTCGATGACATCTCCCACCAATCGAAATCCACATTTCGCGAGCACTCGCGACGAGGCCATGTTTTCGTGCCGCGTATGTGCCCGCACGACGCGAACTCCCGCCGCTTGCCTCGCAAACTCAATCAAAGCTCGCGCGGCCTCGGTCGCGAAGCCGCGGCCTTGATGATCCGGCGCGATGCCATAGGCGATCTCGACGAAACCGTCTTCACTCGGCGGTCCTTTGAATGCGGCACCTCCGATGATCGTTCCATCCTCACGCAACATGGCTTTGAATCCGTGAAGCCAGGGATCGGCCTCGGTCGCCACCAGTGCCCGCTCCAGCCACAGCGGCGATACCTCAGCACGCATGTCGTCACTGAGTCCCTCAATTTGTTCGCGGACCTCGGCCACGGACTGGAGAACGAGCGTCAGGCGATCCGTTTGAAGAATCATCGATAGCTCCTTGTGGTGATGAGCAGATGGAAACATCGCCAAGATTCGTCATCTGCCCGCACTGTTTTCTTCCTGAAGCCCGCTTACTCGCGGCCATCAACTTGCCTGCCGTCAACAAAATCCAAGTCGCATCTTATTCCATCCAGGGTTGAATCCTAGAGTCATCGCAGAACGGTCAATCTCACCGACCAAGGACTCAGCCTGCGCCTTGCCGAGATTCGCCAGCGCGAGCATGCGGAACCAAGTCAGGACTCCGTTCTCGCCGATCGAGTACCGAACGCCAGACAGGTGGCCTATCGGCTTGCTATTGTTGCCCGCGCAATCATGGCAGTTCGTTTCACCCCTTCGTTGATGAGAGAGTCTCACTTTGCCCGTTGAAGCCAAGCCGCTGTTTCGTCCCGACGTGCTCCGAGACCACTTGCAGCGGTTTACTCTGCCGACTGCGGTCGAGGCGCATCGGCCGTTGCTCGACAAGTGGGCGACGATGTTGAGGTCGGAGCGGGCGAATCGGTTCAACGAGAAGGAACTGTTGCCGGACTTTCTGACGGACATCTTTTGCGGAATGCTCGGCCGCATGATTCTCCGGAGCGGTTCACGTTCTCGCGCGAGAAGCATGTTGAAGTGGACGGAAAATTCGCCGATGCGGTGCTGGGCAACTTCATCGGTGACCGCGAAGAATTCGTTGTCGCGGTCGAAGGCAAAGGGCCGCTGGACCCGCTCGATCGGCCGTTCAAGAGTCGGAAGATATCGGCGGTCGATCAAGGCTATCGGTATGCCATCAACTTGCCGTGCGATTGGATCATCGTCACGTCAACCTGCGGCCGGTCATTCAAAATGCCGACCCGCTACTATTGCTCACAGTCGGCGAGCGGGACTTGTCCAAGAAAGATGGCTGGGTGCAGTTCTTTGATAACCCATACCGCCAGCGCCCGTTCTACACGAGCGACCGTTTCTTGGGAGCCGCCTGGAAAGCGATGCCGGCCGCAAGTGGGCACGCCTCGAAGTCTGGGACATCGCCGCCGACGGAGCCTTCACGCAGCCGGTTTGGCGCAAAGAGTCGATGAGTGAACGGTTCAAGAACTCGTTGTTCAAACTCGCAAACCGCTTTCAGATACGCCCGGTTGGGCAAGTTCTAAGTGGCCAATTAAGGCCGAAGAGATTGTTGTTTCTGCAGGAGTGTGGCGCGACGCTCCGCGTCGCGACTCACGACGCGGAGCGTCGTGCCACACTGCGACTTCGCCGCCCTATGACATTTCACTGCGACTCTGTGTCTGAAGCCATCGAGCCGCTGAGTGACTCGATGGCTTCCTGCTGCGGAGCGACTTCGGTGATGAATTCGAATCGGCAATCCAGATAGAGCCTCTCGACTTTCGCACGAGCCCAGGGGGTTCGCCGCAGAAATTTCAGGCTCGAATTGATGCTCGGATCATGAGTGAAGCAACGGATCGGGATGAGGAAGCCCATCTCGGCCCAACCGAGATGGGCGACCAGTTGCTCCATTATCCGCGCGAGGCTAACGCCGTGAAGGGGATCATGAGGATGTTGTTGAGTCATGGGATTCAGCTTATTGGTCATCGTCCAAAGGTTCGAGAAACCATCCTGATCGTGACATGATGGGGGGCTCAGCATCGGGCAACAGTTCTCCCGTCAGGTGATGAATGGCCCAACGGATCGCCAGTGGCGTGAGTTGAGGCGCGACAGTCGGCCCCATGAATTCTCGCATTCGTTTCACGTGAGACTTCGCCTGCATACGTCCGATCGACACGGCGCTCATGGTACGAACGCGGATCAATTCGGTCGGGATGGTCGGCGGCTCGGTGAGCCGTTCCACCAGAAGCACCGCGAGTTGCTCGTCTGGAACTCCACGATGCAAAAGTCCGAGCGACCAAATCGCGGCACCGCGCGAATACTCTCCCATTGCCATGTTTTTCGGAATGTATTGCCGCAAAAGACTCTCGGCAGGAAGGTAGTTCATCAAACCAAACGCCTCGCAAAGATGCGCGACTTGTTCATCGACGCCCGCTGCGGCGATTTGCTTGAGACGAATTTCCGTTTGTCGTTTGACCTTGTCGAGCATTGCCGGAAGCGTGTCAGGCATCGCCAGTTTTCGCAGTCCCCACGCCGAGGCCACCAGCACTTCCCCACGCGGCGATTCGAGTAATTCCACCAATCGCGAAGCCACCGGTTTGTGATCGAGTGCGCTCAACAACAACGTCGCTTGCTCTTGTCCGCGCCAACTTTCACCGGCCAGTACATCGCTCGCAGTCTGACGAATTGCCGCGTCGAGTTCTGCCGTTTGAGCCAGTACGAAAAACGCTTCGCGAACATCGACTCGCAAACGGGGATGCACGTCATCAAACAACTTCGCCAGCACCGTGATCCGCTCCGGCGTCGGTCGCGCGATGTAAGCGTTCGCACCTTGTTGGCGAACGTTGACGTCATCACTTTTCATCGCCTGCTCTGCGAGCGGCAGAACCAAGTCGTGATTGATCGCGTTCAATTGAGTCATCGCAGCCGCGACAACACTCGGTTCTTTGTCGTGTGCTAATCGTAATAAGACCGACTGTGCGGCTTCCGATTTGTGTCGCTCCAGCAACGCCGTCGCACAGAGCCGATTCGTGATCGAAGCCGAGTCCGCCTTCACGAGTCGTTCCGCATCCGCCTCGAGTCCCGATTTCTGCAACAGGCCAGCAGATCGCGCCGCAGCCAATCGAACCGCAGGCGAACACAGCGTGTTGTGAGTCAGCGTCAACAACGTCGGCACAGCGGAGTCCTCGCCCGCTTCACCCAAACCATGAATCGCCAACATCAGCTCGCGATGTCGAGTTGCTTTGACGCTCAACCGTTTCTGCCACACGTCGCGGATCGGCTCGAATTTCCAACGCGCCAGTGCCGGCTCAATCACTTGCCGCAAGTCGGCCCCGTATCGCTGCGACGCCTCGAACAACATCTGCCCGGCGTCTTTCGCGTCCAACACGATCAATGCACGAGCAGCAGCAGTACGAGCCGCCGGATGCGAATCTTCAGCAGCGATAATTTTGCTGAGCGTCGGCTGCGCCTCACCCAATTCCGGAACTCCGATCGAATGTGCTTGAGCAATCGTTTCTGCGGCGAGTCGCTGCATATCAGCTTCCGGTCTCGCCAGCGCCGACAACCACAGCGGTTTGTACTTCTTGCTGAACTGCTTGATTGGATCAGGAATGATGAGCTGCGGATCGGAGTCCATCGCGAACTCAGGGCGAATTTCCGCGAAGGCAATTCGGCTCTCGGTCAATGAGAGACAGGTCACTCCAAACAGTAGCAGTAAGCGAACCATCCAACGCATGAAACGATCCCAAAGCAAACGTAAGATTGAGCAACTGGTCCCGTAGCCCGGTTTTCCAAACCGGGTGAACAGAGCCCCCGGTTTGAAAAACCGGACTACGCAAACGCGAACTTGTTCCTGACCACTCGCTTGCACATCGTACCTGGACTCGCATCATTGCGGACGCGAGATGCGACGAGTTTGACCAATCAACACGAACAGACAAATCACCGAACCGATCCCTAAAAACCACCAGTTCCCCGGAATCAATTGATAGTCGCGAAACCCCGTTAAGCGAATCACTGACAACGCGGCAGCCACCGGATTAATGAGCAACGCACGTTCGACGGTGTCGTGTCCAAACGGGGCATCGCGTCCCAACCAAATTAGCAGCGGCGCACCGCACACCGCGAGCAACACAGCATAAGCCATCGCTGTCGCCGGAGCCGTCCGGCGGAACAAACTTCCCACCGCCGCGCTGAGCAACATCGCGAAGCCTGCCGTTGCGAAGAGGCAAATCACCACTCGCTCCACTTGCAGTCGCAACCCCGGCTCGATGTAAATCATCACAACGTATCCCGGCAGCGTTGCACACAAGACGAGTAACAGCGTCAGAATCACGCTCAATAATTTGCCCCACACGATTCGTAAGACCGACAGCGGCGTCATCTGCAACAACGGCCAGCCGCCGGTCTCACGCTCAGTGCTCAGCAGTCCCGCAGCGAGGCTCGGTGTGATCAACACGAGCAAAGCGACTTGCATCAAAACTAAGATGCCGCCGATCGTTTCGACACCCCAATCGACCGTACCTGTCACGGTTGCGTAGGTCAGACCGAGCGACAGCATCGCGCAAATCGCGATCAACCGCAGCAGCCAATGCAATCGTCCAAACCGCCGGCAACGAAACTCTTTGATCATCACCGGATTGACGAACGGCCCGATCGCTCGCGAACGCCGCTGCGGATCAACGATGAACACCAATCGCCGCAGTATCCGAGTCCCCAAGTTTTGATCGTCGCTGATCTCACCCGCATCGCGCGCTTGATCGAAGATCGTGTGGTTCAATCGGCTGATCGTCCACAGCGAATAAATCACCGTCAGCACCAACGAGACCACCATGAATCGCCCGACGACATCGGTCGTCGAAATCAGCCCGACTGCTCCGATGCCTCCTGCGCCCGACAATGACATCAACGCGGCGAACGGTGAAACACACCGCAGCCAATCACCCACCTCCGCGAGATATGTTTCCGTCCCTTGAAAAAACTGATGTGGCCCAAGCGACAGCACGCTCGACAACAACACCAATCCGTAAGTCCAACGCACCGCCGCGTCGGTCGTTGTTGCATACGTGCTAACCAACAAGCCCAACGCTGTGTATTGCAAGGCCGTCAGCGTCAGCAACGAATACACGGCTAAGAGATCTCCTTGCAGCGAAATTCCACCGAGCGCGTAACACGCCGCCGCCGACGGCAGGCTCAAGCAGAGAATCAATCCCGCCAAGCCCATCACCGCCAGCAACTTGCCCCAGAAGATTCGCCGCGAACCAAGCGGCGTATTGAGCAACAACGCCAGCGTGCCGGAGTTTCGCTCACGCACAATGCTCGTCGCAGGGAACACCGGCAACATCAACAACAGCGCCGACAATAGGCCGTATGCAAACAGACGGAACACTTCCTGAGAGCGAGTTCCGGACAACGCCATCCGCGCTTCCGTTGGCCAACGCAAGATGACCAACAGCCCGAACGCAGTGGCGATGCCGCACTGCAACAACAACATTCGCCGCTGCCGGAACAACGTGACCAGTTCGCGTTGAACGAGTGGATTAGCCATGTGTCTGGCCTCCTGTGACAAACGCAGCCAATTCCGTAGCCGTAGCCCGGTTTTCCAAACCGGGCGCAGTACACCGCCCGGTTTGGAAAACCAGACGCCCCAAAGAGGCCGAGCGACAACATTCATGAGGCAAAGTCATTTCCCCACACTCGCGTTCTCACCATCTTTTTGATTCGCGAACGACATGAAGGCCGCTTCGAGATCGGTCTGCACTTCACGAAATTGCGTCACGTGGATGCCGTGTTGAATCAGTTGAGTCAGCAACTCACCAAGCTGTGCTTCGAGCAACGCCGTCTTAAATCGAACCGCCACTTCTGCCGGAGCTTCGATCACTTCGGCTCCCGGTTCGATGAGTTCACGAATCACGCCAGCGGCGACCGAAAGCTGCTCAGGCAAGGCGAGCAACGCTTCCATCGTGCGCCGTTGGCTCACTTGCCGACTGATTTCATCAACGGTGCCGAACGCGCGCAGCTTGCCGTGTGTCAGAATCGCCACGCGATCACAAATGCGAGACAGCTCCGGAAGAATGTGACTCGTCACAATCAATGTCTTGCCGAGCCTCGCCAGTCGAATCAACAGGTCGCGCATCTCGATGCGTGCTTGCGGATCAAGCCCGTTTGCTGGTTCGTCGAGGATCAACACTTGCGGATTGTGCAGCAACGTCCGTGCGATACCAACACGCTGCTGCATACCGTGACTCAAGCTCTCGACGAATTTATCTCGCATGTAAGCGGTGTTGGTTGTTTCCAAAACTTCTTCGATCCGCTTGAGCCGCAGACGACGCGGAATACCGAACGCCGCACCGAAGAAGTCGAGGTACTCGCGAACGCGCATGTTGTCATACGAGCCGAACCGATCGGGCATGTAGCCGACCAGATGTTTGATGTGGCGTGTCTCTGCGACGCAATCAACGTCACCGATCCGCGCGGTCCCGCTCGTCGGTCGCGCGAGTCCCACCAAAATTTTGATCGCCGTCGTCTTCCCCGCTCCGTTCGGACCAATCAAGCCGAGTATCTGCCCAGCCGGAAGGCTGAGTGATAAATCTTCGAGCGCCGTAAAGCCGCCGTAACGCTTCGTCAGATGCTCAATCACAACGGCCGGTTTTTCTGATGTCATCTTCAACTTTTCCTCTCATTGTGGCGTGACGCTCCGCGTCGCAATTCACGACGCGGAGAGGATGTGAATTTTCGTAGGGCAGGCGGCTCGCCTGCCACATTTCTCGTGAAAACAAACAGGCGAGCCGCCTGTTCTACGATTTATTCACGACGCGGAGCGTCGTGCCACACTCGTCCAATCCATCTCAATCAGTTCGCATCAACCGTCTTCGCACGCAGGTCCAATGTCAGCGATTCAATCTGCCAGAAGTTCGTCTTATCGCCATGCTTCATGTCGCCGTTCGTTAGTTCCGGTCGATCGGGGTCTCCGCCAGCAACGCGCAACAACAACCCGCCATCCGCCGACAGTTCTGTTAGTTCGTTCTGTGTGAACTCCCATGTCACCGTACCGACCGGATCAACCCAGTTTTTCAACGGGACAATTTCTTTCTGACGAGCTCCCGCGATTTCCAACTTGCCAACCGGCCCGGCAACCTGCACAACGAGACGACCGCTCTGAATCTGCACCGGCAACAGGACCGGCGGAATTTGAAACCGAAGCCAAGTTGAAGTCGGCCAAGATTTCTCCAACCAAAGGCGTCGGCGATTGTCGAACAAACCTGACGGCGCTTCATCGTCAGGTCCGAACGTCGCGTGGTAAGGAAACAACGGACTTGGAATCACCATCTCAGTTCCCGTTGGCGGCCGATCAAACTTGATCGGCACCGCCACCAATGCCGAACCAAACTCGCGACGATTCTCTCCGAAACGAAATCCGAGATCCCACGGGTCCGTCCAAAACAACAATTGAGGTACCGACGGATAATCCAAACGCTGCGGATCGGTCAGCAGGTTTTTCAGAATGTGCTGACGCCGATTTTGTTCGTCGGACAAAAGCTCTGCCGCGAGATACTGGTCGCTCGCAAAGACGTTGTTCGCGTCAATGCTGAAGCTGCCGTCGCTGCGCAGATCAACTCCCATGCGACCAAATCGAGTTGCCAGCACAACGTCCGCCGGACGATGCCCGGCGTTTGTTTGCAAATGTCCGCTGACTCCGTTGGGACCAAACGTTGCCTGGGCTTCCACTCGCTCGCGAGTCGTTCCCGAATGCTGAAAGGAAGCGTTCCGCAAACCGGCAGCCTCCGGAAGATTCTCCCATTGCCACTCGCCCAAATCTTTCCAAACCAGGCGTCGCGTGATCCCTTCCTGCCCCGTCATATCGGGTAGCACGAACCCTCCATTCACGGCAGAAAGCGACTCGATTCCCGCTTCCGGCGCAAACAGCCCCGCGATCCCATGCACGCGAAAATCATCCGTGCCGAAAGCCGTTTGAACAAACTGAATGCTCGCAACAGAGTGCGGCACCGCCTGTCGCTGATGCCTTCCCTGCATCACCAACACCGAACTGACCGCGATTGCCAAAACAGGGCCGAGCAGCCCCATCAACTCCAATCGGTTCATGCGCCACAACCAAAATCCTGAACCCGCCAGAGTCACGCTCAGGCCCATGAGCAAACTGGCAATCAACCAACGTGAAGGAATTGAGTAACCGACATACTCGCGCATCTGCGGTTCGAGCGTTGCTTCCGACAAGAGCCGCGCAGGCGGTGCCTCGAAGAAATCCGAGGACAACTCTTGCATCGGTGGCAACGCTACATAATTGCTCGGTTCAAAGGCACTTTGATCCCTTATTGACTTCAGCAATTCTTGCGGAGTGGGCGAAGTCGTCGATCCAACATCTCGTTCGGACGTCGGTCGTCGAGTCGGTTGCCACGAGACACGGTCAGTTGCTGTTCTCGGTCGCATCCAGCCATGTGCGTCCAACGTGGTGACTAACAACCGGCCATGACCGCAGGTCTTCCAGAATGCCGCAGGCCAACCATCGACGGTGTAGCCCACATCAACATTCGCAACCATCACTCTGACGAACTCTACGGGCTGCTCGTGCTCGCGAGTCCACCGCTCAACTTTGCCGGGCGAACCGACCGATTCCAGCCGAACCGTGTTCAACCCCACACGATCAACGACCTCACCAAGATACTCGTCCCCCAACAATGTCTCTATCACACGCGAATCAACTCGATCCAACATGACCCACAAGTGGCCGCCACCAAAAAGCCACCGTCGGATCGCAACGAGTCCCACGGGATCGTCGGCCACTCGGTTATCTGCGATCAGCAATTGGTCGAGTGACTGCAAACATTCGTCTCCCACAGGAATCATTCGATTGGGGAGCTGCTTGATCTGACGGCTCAAGTTATTTTCCAGCCGCGCGAGAACCAGCAGGTCATACGCCGCTTCCGCGTGCTTATCCGTGGCCGAATTGAGCGAGTCAATCAGTCCCGTGACGCGAGACTCTGTTGTTCGTCGTAATAGCGAATCAAATTGCAGAGCCCCTGAGTCGCTTCGGATCAGGACATCACGCGGTTGTTTCGCGTCCATGACCAGCGTGCGTAACTCGAAGCTCGTGACCTCATCTCCCACGTTGGGAACCAAAATCGGATGCCATATTTGCATCCGCGAACGTGGCGGCACCCACGCGCGCCGGCCAAATTGCAGCGTCGGCTCACCCTGAAAATAGGTACTCGAAAGCAACTCGACCGGCTGATGGGTCGGATTCGTCAAATGGACGTTCAAGCCGCCCCACTTGTTCGGAACGTAGGCGTCGATTCCAAAGGGCGAGATCAGTCCGACGGAAAAACCGATTCGCCCTTTGACCTCTTCC
Source organism: Planctomycetaceae bacterium (assembly GCA_043738805.1). Classification (GTDB taxonomy): domain Bacteria; phylum Planctomycetota; class Planctomycetia; order Planctomycetales; family Planctomycetaceae; genus SXKJ01. The sequence continues at coordinate 21,833 of JAYUFI010001010.1, forward strand.
GTCGGACTCTCTTCAGCCTGAAGAGAGCCGGTCAGCAACAGACTCCAGCAAGTGATGAAGGCGATGAATCGTCGCAAATGTTCGCATCGAACACGTTGTCTGGTGAAGTGCATCGCGTGACCGACATTGGGTGGCAAGAAATGGCTGAGGTGGTCAGTTATCAGAACTCCCTGACCTCAAAATTGAATTATGAACGGACACAATATCGCCACCTTCCTCAGCCGACTACTCGCCCGGAGCGATGCCAACTCTTTTCGGAATTTTCACCAGTTTGCCGACTTGTTATCGGCTTTGAGCTATCCGAATAACTCAGTCGTGGATAAACAGACCGCCGAATAATTTCGGAGCGGCTGATTTCAGACTCGTGCGTGCGGCCTCACGCCGTCCAACGGACGAGAGAAGCAACAGAAAGTTGGGTTTGGTGGAGACAGATTCGAGTTCGCAAGCAGTCTCTCAGACTCCTGTTGTCACAACGAACGTTCTTTGGAAAGACGGGTTGGAATGGTCTGCCGTCATTTGGATCGGCTTCTTACATCTGGGGGCACTGGCGGCACCATTTTGCTTCACTTGGAAAGGTTTGGTACTCGCGGCCATTCTGAGCTGGGTGACCGGCAGCTTGGGAATCTGTTTAGGGTTTCACCGGCTGTTGACTCATGCCAGCTTTGAAACCTATCGACCGCTACGTTGGCTGTTCGCGTTGTGTGGTACTCTGGCCGGCGAAGGCCCGCCGATCATGTGGGTGTCGGCACATCGCAAGCATCACAAATTCAGCGATCAAGAACACGATCCGCATTCACCGCGCGATGGCCGTTGGTGGAGCCACATGATGTGGATGTTTCCGCATTACGGCTCACAACATTGGGCTCAGCTTTATCGTCAATACACGCCGGACCTACTGAAGGATCGCTCCTTGCGATTTCTTGATCGCACGTTTTTGTGGTGCCATCTGTTGTTGGGTGTCGCCATTTTCTGTGTCGGTTGGCAAGTTTGGGACTTGTTCACGGGAGTGTCGCTGTTTGTGTACGGGATGTTCGTCCGACTGGTTTACATGTTGCACGTGACTTGGGCGGTGAATTCCGCTTCTCACATTTGGGGCTATCGCAACTACGAAACGCGAGACAACAGCCGCAACCTCTGGTGGGTCGGCCTGCTGGCTTACGGCGAAGGTTGGCACAACAACCATCACGCATATCAACGAGTCGCTCGACACGGACATCGTTGGTGGGAGATCGACATGACCTATTGGGTCATCGGGATCATGGAGAAATTGGGGCTGGCCTGGAACGTCGTCCGTAAACCAGCGGCAACCTCGGCATCAGTCGCCGAACTTTCCATCGCCACGGGCGATGCTCCTACCGAAACGGCACAAAGCCTCTCCGTGTAATTGCACGCAGTGTCGTCAATAATGAATTGCCAGCCAGATCGTTGATTGATCAGGAACAGTCCAATCAACCCGATGTCGCCGATGCGCGGGGATGTTGACG
>JAYUFI010001011.1:0-3332 GCA_043738805.1 Planctomycetaceae bacterium
GCGGTCGCGAACGGCATCGGCCAGAGACTGTTCTTGCGACACCAACTCGCCGCCGCGTTGACGGTCGTCATGAATACGTTTTCGGGAAGTCCTACCGCCATTTGAAAACACCTTTCCGCCACGCATAAACGTAGGCAATCGCCAGCGTGGCGATGAACACGAGCATCACACCAAACACCGTCCCGCGCAGCTCCAGCGGAATGCCGGGGCTTTCGTGGCCCAGATGCGTCGCCGCGATTCGCTCGCCGAATTCGTTGCGTTGTCCTCGGACATACGCGCTGACCGCCCACGGGTAGAGGAACAGCAGTTCGACGTCGAAGACGAGGAACAAAATCGCGACCAAATAAAACTTCACATCAAACGGCTGCCGAGCATCCCCGATGGGATCCATGCCCGACTCATACGGCATTTGTTTGACGGCGGTCTTTTTGTTCGGCCCAACCGTATGCGCGAGCACAAGGTTCGTGATCACGAACCCAACCAAAATGGCGATGAACACGAAGATCGGCACAAAGGACGCAAGTTGGCCGCTCAAAACAGATTCCTTTCGATTCGGCAAGCTTCAATTGGCCGCGAAGCGCCGCAGGCCAGAGCGTGTTTTAGGGGAGGCCAGAAAGATGTCAAGGAACGCCGTTTCAGAGCAATGAAGCACGTCTCAATGAGTAATCATTAGGCGAAAGATTGGTACTGCGGCAGCATGAACCACCGCAGTACTCGACGTGTCACAAATTCGAAACGCGGACGACAGGAGATCCCACACGTTTTGAAAAGCGACGACTTTGGTCAATCGCACGTCAAACTTCTGCCGTCTCAAAAATCAATTGCAGTCTGCGACAAGCGGGCCAGCGAGTTCTTGCAAGAAGAACAGCCGCCCGGATTGCGTCGTCATGTGCGTTGACGGAATCCACATCGTCGGAGCGTGACGCAGCGTCATCCACAGGCTCAAGCCTTGCCACATCATGCCGCGTGACAATGCACCGTCCGCGCCTCCAATGATTTTGTCGGCTCCGAGAAACAGCCCAGGACCGATCGTGTTCGCGTAGGCGGGGACGTGAGTCGTGCGGCTCTTGAAACTCGTGATTGCATTTTGCTCAATCGTCAGCGGGTGCAACTTCGCTCCGAGGCGATGGGTTTGCTTTTTCCATTCGCCTTCTGAGGCAAACTCGGCAGCAAACTGCGGCTCCCAAAACGCGATGTGACACATGCGACCGATGCCGTAAGTCACAGTCAGCTTGGCTCCGGCGGCGCGGAGTTCTTTGATCCGAGCAGCATACGTCGGCAGTTGCTTCTTGGTCGCGAAGTACCGCTGCCCCTTCGGAACGGTCAATTTCCCCAGCGGCCCATAGAACGCATTCTCCATCGCGTATTGAAATGAACCTTTATTTTCCGGTGGAAGCGTGTTGCCGGCAGCGTCGGACCACTCATCCATGTTGAAGCCAAACACGTGAGTGCAGGAGACATTCCACTCGGTCAAGAAGTAGACCGCCCAGCGATACATGCCCATCGGACCGACGGGGAGAATCATCAACGCCTCTTCGTTGGCGTCGCGAGCTTGCTTGATCGTCATGGCGATTTCGTGGCCGAGCATCATGTCAAAGTCGGCGACCGACGCGCAAGCAATAGGCTCGAATTTGCGGTTCCACCACTTCTGCCGGACCATGATGTTGGCTGGATTCGCATCAACGCACGCATCAATTTTGGCCAAGTCCCAACCCGCCGGAAAGAATCCTTCCATCAAAGAACCGGGCAACGTGCTGAGCAAATCCATGAGGCAACTCCGTGTGGTTAAGTGGTTCGATCCTGAGCAACGTGAGGATTGTAGTCGAAAAGGGAGCTGCGGTCAGTGGTCCGTGGTTAGTTGATGGTCACAGCCCGTCCGATGCCGCCATTCCGCGGACAACAGACGACTGACAACAGGCAACCCGCCGCCTATCATCCGCCGCGAAATCCCGCACCGAACCCCGCGATCGCAGGAGGCGACGATGATCGACAAGCACATCACGGTTGATGAAATCCGCTGGCGAAGCGTGCTGCCGTGGTTGAATCTGCTGCGAGCAGCTCCGTTGGCCATCCGCTGCAGTCAAGTGCTGCTGGCGATGTTGGCCGTGTTGGCGATGCAGGTTGGATACTGGGTGTTATTCAATCAACCAATCGGCGATCCGATCAACACCGTTGGACGACTCGGAAATCCGTCAAAAATCTTGTTTGCGATTGAACGCGGGTTGATTCACAGGGGGGAAGGGTCGCATTCGATTGGGGATTGGCTTTCGTTGCAACTAGGGATTTACGACGCATGGCCGTGGGCAGACGCATGGCCGTGGGCAACGGTCACATCGGCAGCGGCTGAGCTTTTTGAAGTGAGAGATTCCTGGCCAAGTCTCGCCGCTGCATGGTCCAACTTGTTGTGGAGCCTGTTGGTCTGGGCCATTTTCGGTGGAGCGATCACTCGCATCGTTGCCGTGCGATTTGCTCGCGATGAATCCGTCTCGATGCTGACCGCGCTGAAGTTCTCGTCACGAAATTGGCAGAGCTACTTGTACGGTCCGTTGCTGCCGATGCTGGGTGTGGGATTGTTTGCGGGGCTGGGAGCTTACGCTGGCACAGTAAATCGCTGGTGGGGCGTTGAGACCGGCGTCGTCTTTTTTTGCTTGAGCGCCGTCTTGATGGTGTGCGGAATCGGAATGGCGTTCTTTCTGCTACTAATGGCATTGAGTTGGCCGTTGATGGTGGCCGCCATTAGTACGGAAGGGAGCGATGGGTTCGACGGCTTGAGTCGCGCTTTCGGGTATGTGATGAATCGGCCTTGGTACTTCGCGTTTTTAGTGGGAATGACGCACTTCATCGGGATCGTGTTGCTTGTCGTCTCGCGCTTGTTTGCGGTCTTCGCGATGCAACTTGCTCAATGGAGTTCTGGCATCATCGGACTTTCAAGCTCGCAGTTCTTACCGAGCATCGCATTTTGCATGGTCTTCGCGGTGATGGCCTCTTACTTCTGGTCGGCGACGACGATCGTTTACTTTCTACTCCGTCAGAGCGAAGACGGAACGCCGCTCGATCATGCTTACATTCCGGGGCCGCCGCCCAAGCCGGAGCCGTTGCCGGTGGTTGGTGTTGCCGCGTCGCAGCAACCGGTGATCGAACGGCCCAGTGCGGGTAGCTCTGAGATGAAGCCTGGATAGGAACCGTCTCAAGAGAGGATGACTAGGCCGTGTTGACATTCACGCGAGCAGGATGATGGATGCGGCCAAGTGGAGGAAGGCGAGGAAGTTGCGAGCGGTTTTGTCATAGCGAGTGGCGATCCTTCGGCATTGCTTGAGCCGCGCGAAGAGTCG
>JAYUFI010001012.1:0-1196 GCA_043738805.1 Planctomycetaceae bacterium
GTTGCCTCAACCGGCGACCAAGGTGCTCCGCGCTGTCGTCCGGCAGTTTGAGAAGGCGGGGACCGAGGCGTTGGAGACTTCGGAATTGTGGCAGGTGGCCGAAGTGAGACGCGAAAGAGGAGTCGCCGCCCTCAAGTCCGCAGGAGACCCCGCTGAACTGCTCCGCAAGACCAAGGAAACGTTGTTCGCGATATGACAAGACAAACAGAGAGCAACGCGAAGCATAAATGGGAGGTGCCCTCGGCTTGGCGCTGGGCTAAGCTTCATGAGTTGATAACGGAGACTCGCAATGGTCTCTACAAGCTCGACAGTTATTACGGACGCGGGACTCGAATTCTCAAGATGTTCAACATCGGACGTCTGGACGGAACTTGGAACCTCGAGCGCGTTGACCGACTCGAAGTGACTCCGGAAGAATTTGCCCTGTATGCGCTTGGCGTTGATGACATTCTTGTCAATCGTGTCAACAGCCGCGAATTGGTTGGGAAGTGCGCTGTTGTCGATGATCGCACCGCCGGTTCTGTATTTGAGAGCAAGAACATCCGGCTGCGTTTAGCGCGCAATATCGCATTCCCCGATTGGGTTGCCGCGTGGCTCAATTCAATTGGTGGACGCCGTCAAATTGACGAACGGCTCAAGCAGATCGTTGGCCAAGCAACAATTAGCCGTCCTGATCTCGACTCAATTGATATTCCCTTGCCGCCGCTGGCCGAACAGGAGCAGATTGCGGGGCGGTTGCGGGAGCAACTGGCGGAGGTGGCGAAGGCTCGAACCGCCGTGCAAGCCCAACTCGCCGCCGCCCAAGCCCTCCCCGCCGCATTGCTCCGAGCCGTCTTCGATGATTTGCAGGCGAAGGACAGGCCACGATGCCGGATTGGTGATGTGGGCCGCGTGCAATCTGGCTACGCATTCAAGAGCGAATGGTTCACTTCCGATGGCATCCGACTTCTTCGCAACGCGAATGTTTCCCAAGGTCAAATCAGTTGGGACGACACGGCGAGGATTCCGTCGGAACGCCGTTCCGAGTTTCCATCGTTTGAATTGCAAGTCGGCGACATCATCCTGTCGCTCGACCGTCAGCTCGTCGGCGGCGGACTGAAACTGGCCTGCCTTACTCCCGACGATGTTCCGGCCTTGTTGCTCCAGCGCGTCGGCCGTTTTCAACTCAACGACCGAGTGGCTTCCGACTATCTTTA
>JAYUFI010001013.1:0-8785 GCA_043738805.1 Planctomycetaceae bacterium
CCGCATCCACGTTCCCCATCACCCGAACTCGCAAATCCTTTGCCAACGCCGCCGCCATCGCCTTCCCCTCCTTGAGTCCGAATAACTCCGGAAGACTACCGCAAACTCACCAAAAAACTGAAGACCAATCGCGAAATTACACTAGGCCTCACTGAGCAATCGCAATTACTCCGACAAATTCGCGCCGACCTTCCATCGGCCCCACAGCTTGGGTGTGAGTTCCGCTTCGCTGGGGACGTCGGCGGTGATGGCGGTGGCTTTGTTGGACCAGTAGACACGTTGCGTTGTTTGGCCGTTGGAGCCTCGTAAGACACCGATGTCTGCTCGGTAGGTCGCTCCGGATTTCGGCTGCCAATGCAGCGCGGTCAGTGGGATGCGGATCTCGTAGTTGCCGGTATTGTCGGTCGCGAGCGAGACGTGCTGGCTGACGTCTTCCACAACGTCGATGTGAATGCTGCGCCACGGACTGCTGAAGGCGACCGGGTCCTTGGTGCCGGGGACTTTCGCTCGATAGAGCAGGGCTCGCGTTTGGCCTTTCACTCGCGTGATCAGCAATCGTTGGTCGCCAGCGGCGGGAGTCATGCGATCGGCAGGAGCTTGCGAATCAGTGCCGAGCATGACGTCGAGACAGCCGCCATGCTTGAAGATCGCGTTCGCAGTCTCGCCACTGTTGGCCAGCAGGTTCTTTTCGGTCGTGCGCCAAGCCGCAAAGAGATGTGTGTCGGTCAGAGCCACCGCCGCGCTGACTTCATACGGTTGCGAATCGCTATTGAAATTGGCCTTCGTGCCGCGACGGTCGATGAAAGCCCACTCGGTCGTGACCGGCCAATCGTTGAGCTGTCCATCGACTTGCAGAGCCGTCTTGCGAACCGGCACATTCAACACAACGGTACCGCGTTGTTGCTGTCGCTGGGCTTCAGCTTTCGCAAACCAATCGCGTGCCTTCTGCAAGTCGTCGGTCGTGATCGTCACCGTTGAGTCCGGCAGACGTTGCAGCGAGTCGAGACCATCGACGCGCACCAGGCTCGTGCGTGCTCCATCGACAATGAAGACTCGACCATCGGTGGTCTGCGTGATGCTCGGCCAAAAGTTTTCATCGTGCAGCGAGACATCGGTCACATCCATGTTGCGAGTCGCGACCGGCGCAGCCCAGTTCGGCCGCAAACGAATGTCGTGAAACAACGTGCTCACGAACAAGCCGTCGGCGGTCATGAGATACATGTTGCCCATGTTCCCGTTGATGCAAAACATCGGCCCGGCCTTGCCACCCACCCAACCGCCGAGCAATCGCGTGTGACCGACGACCATGCCCGGAAGATCGGGCACCGCGGCTTCGTGACTGGCATGCAGTCCTGGCCACGAACTCGGGTAACTCCAGCGCGGCTCGCCTTTGAACTTGCCGCCGAGACTAAACGGCGAGAATGGTTCCGGGGCATTGGTGTTGATTGTCCAACCGTTCGGCTCGGTCAGCGACTGATTGCCGCCACTCGATGGTTGAGGACCGCCCGCAGATCCGAGATCTTCCGGCTTCGACAGATTGTAGCTCGGCATGCCCGCCGCGTTGATGTTCGCTGTGATGCGAACGTTCTTCTCATCGAACTGCGCGACGACAAACGACAGATCGTTCATCACCGTGATGCCTCGACTGCGAACCTTGACGAATCGCACTTCCGCAGGCTGAGGCCGACCGTCGTTGTTGGCGTCGGTCCAAGCAAAGCTCGCGAGCGACTCGGGCCTCGGGTTGTCTTCCTCCGGCTTCGAGCCAGCCGGCCAGAGACTGCGGAACTCAGGCTCGCGCAACACAGGCCATGAATGCGCATTGCCGAACGCTGCAACGAGCCGCGCTTGCTTCTCATCATCGAGCCACACGAAGGCGACGTCGTCTCCGTTGGTCGGCGTGTGCGTGTAGCAGCTCGTGAAGTAGCGGCGGTCGGCGCCGCCAGACGGATACAGCGGCGTGTCGGGCGAGTAATGCCCGTAGTGCGCATGCAGCAGCGGGTCGGGACGCGAGAAGACTCGCACAAGCTGATCGGTTCCCGTCTTCCAATCGAGCTTGAACTCCAGGCCTTTGTAATAGAACCGCGACGAGTCCCGCGGATCGAGTGTGCCTCCGCCACCGTACTCAGTCGGACCATAGTGGGCTCGCAGCAGTTCGCCCTTCGCCGACCACAGCGACACGCGACGCGGGAAGTTGTCGGCCTCGGCGATCCACACGCGACCTTGAGTATCGACCGCGATGCCGTTCGGATTGTTGAGATGCAGCGCGTCATACGGCCCGATCGACGGTTTGCCCGGCTTGCCGATCGTCTGGATGAGTTTCCATTGCGGCGAGAACACCTTTACTTGGTGCGAGGCACCGCGATCCGTGATGAGGACGTTGCCGCTCGCATCGACCGTGACATGTCGTGGATCGTCGAGGCCCTCAGAGATCACCGGCACTGGGCACTCTGAGTTCAATGGAAACCGCTCTAGGCTCCGGCTTGTGAGCACCAGCAATTGCCCTTCCGCATCGAAGCACAAGCCTCGCGGATCGCGCACTTCAATCTTCCTCTCGACCGTGCCGCTCTTGATGTCGACGACTAGCAATTGGTTCTGTCGCACGAGCGAGCACACGAGCTTGCCATCTCGCGCCGCGATCGCACCCAGCACGAAGCTCTTGTCACCACCGTCGAAGCCCGCGAGTTCCGGAGGAGCGACCGCGCCCTTCTTGCGTGGATCGAATTCCTCACCGAGCTTCAGCTTGAGGACCGGTAGATCGGCGAACGAGCGCGTCTTCGCGGTCAGTCGCAGCTCGCCTTCAAACGACGAGCCGACATAGCAGAGATGCTCGGGATTGGCCTTCTGTCCGAGATCAACCGCGAGCGTCGGGGCTCCGGTCCAGTTGCCGCCGATCCAACCCTGCCCGCCAATCTTCGTCCCGTCCTCATGCAACCATTGCAGACCATGCCCGCCCTCGGCGATGAACGCTCCGAGGAACACCAGCGGCTTGCCATCGCTTGTGCGCGAGCCCGGTACGACAGCCACACTCGTTGGCGGAGTATGCGTCGTCAGCCAACAGCCGGTCTTGTCAGCAGTCTCCCAAGCCGGTTTGCCAGCGTTGTAGATGCTGAATTCGTACCGCAGCTTGAGCGGCTGATGCCACAGCCCGCGCACCTTGTAGGTACCCGGTGCAACAGGCCGACTCGGGATGTAATAGACGCCATGCCGAGCGGCTTCGGGGTCTCGCAACAAGTCGTCGCTGCCATCCCACCACGCGATGTTTTCGCCCGCCGGGAACGGAGTTTCGCTGACGAGATTTCGCACGCGCCGGTTCTGCTCGTCTTCAATCACAAGCGTGACGACACCGGCTTCCGGCAGCGTGAACTTCACGGGAATCGGCGGCGGCTCGTCTGCCTGCTTTGGGATGATCAGCGACGCGAGCCCCGCTTCGTTGGCCACGGGCGAGAGTGCCATGATCTCGCCGAGCCACACGCGTTTGCCATCCTTGACCTTGTCCATCACATGCGGATGCGTCGGCTTGGTCGGGCTCGTCATTCGCAGTCGAATGACGCGCGTTGAGATCAGTTGATCGAAACTGATCCAATGCGGAGCGAGCGCCAGGGGATAGCCGGACTCGATGCCGTTTGCTGTAGCCACTCTTCGCCAGCTTGATGCCGGAGCGTCACGGGGAACAACATCATCACCACCGGCAAACGCCTCGACGTCACATGACCGAAACCCCGCCCACAACAACGCGAGCCCATTGAGCCGCACTGGCTGATTCCAAGTGAGCGTGATGATTTCCGGATGCTCCGGCGAGACCGGGAGCGCGGCCCCTTGCTCCCCGTTGTCCCACGCACCCCATGTTCCATTATTAGTTCCGTCAACGAGTTTTGCCGACACATCATCACGAGCGACCGACTGGACCAGCGCTTGCGGAGCAACATTTCCCGTCCGTCCTGCATTGATCCACACCCCGCCGAGCGTGCCTGCATTCTCACGATCACCCGCCGCAGGTTCGTGGCTGAACCGCAAGGCTCGAGTCTTCGTCCCTGCCGGAACCGACCACAGCGCATACGAACCTGCATTCACCTCGTCGTGCCCGACCTTCTCGCCGATCAATCGCTCGGCCCGAACCCACAACGATTCATCGGCGAGATCTCCCGGATAACTTGCTTCGGCCTTCAACACGCTGAGCATTCCACCGCCACTCACCAGCACCGATCCAACCTCGATCGGCTGACGGAACCCGATTCGCAGATGCCTTTGACCTGGGTCGCGACCGGCCCCATACGTTACGCCGCGAAAATGCAGCGACCGGCCCTTTGTCCAGACGACCGATGTCGGCCCACCTTTGCCCGGCTCGCCGTCCGGTATTGCCAACTCCGCGCCAGCGACCCATTGTCGAAACGCCGAGTCATCCAAGATCGCCGCATCAAGCAGCGGAAAAGCCTCTTGAGCCTCGGCTAATCCGGCGCTGAGTATCAAATTGCCAAACAGGAGTACCCAAACTGACAACCAACGGGCGAAGAACAATTCATTCCGGCGTTTCATGACAGGCTCTCTTCCGAAAAACATTCCCGCTGCTCCGCCTTCATTGTGCTTGAATCACCAACTCGGGGCGAGCCTTGCGAAGCTGTTCGATACCGGCGGGAGTAATGCTCTTCATGCCACTGAGCGACAGCTTCTTCGACCCTGACCACGCGACATTTCGCCGTGGCTCGCAACTGCTTGGCCGAGCCGCCGGAATGTCTCTGATGTTGCCGAGCGTCAAAGAAGACGAATGCGCAGACCGAGACAAGCGGCGGCGACAATCAGGCGGCCCGTCGTGGATGGCGGCCTTTGTTCAGCGGAACCTGGAACTCGCGAGCAATCTGGAGCACTGTTTGCAAACAAATGGGAAGCTCCGTTCGCTCACAGGTTTCACGAGCACCGTGTTGGCGGATCATGGCCGCCAGTTCGGTTCGTTGCGCCACCGAATAAGTCGGAGACCGGCCTGCTTTACGTGAAAGCGACATCTTGGAATCCTTTCCCCACTTCTCATCGTTGTGACAAGGTGATCCGTCCGAGTGTTGGACACTCGGAGCAACTCGACGCGCAAAACTAGGCCGGCCATGAGATCGCAGCCAGAGCCATAGTCCTGACATGCGTGTCAGGGTTGTGACACATTTGATGGGATTCGCATTGTCTTTCGGTCGCCATGCGAAGGATCACTGTTCGACGAGCGAAAAATTCCGCCGCAGGTGATTGGCTTTCCGTATGCGTGGCGTCACGATCCGAACATGACCAGTTGGAGTGAGCATTTCCGCACCGCGCGACGCATCGAACAACGTCGTCGGCAGCCGGAACTGATGGATCAGCCGGATCTCGATGCGGCCGAGCACGCGCGGGCGCTGCGCGGATTGGCACGAGTCAACCGGTTCAGCCGCAGCGCGGCGATGCTTTGGCCGACGTTGCGAGCGATGGCGAACCACAGGTGGCCTCTGCGAGTGCTGGATGTGGCGTGCGGTGGCGGCGATGTCACGGTGGCACTGGCTCGACTGGCTCGGAGGAACGGCGTCTCGCTGAGCTTGTCCGGCTGCGACATCAGCAAGACAGCGTTGGACATTGCTCAGCAGCGGGCTTTGTACGCGGCCGAATCCGTCGTGTTCTTTCAGCACGACGTGTTGAGCAAGCCGCTGCCGGCGGAGTTTGATGTCGTGATCTGTTCGTTGTTCTTGCATCATCTCGACGAAGCCGATGCCGTGAAGTTATTGCGGTCGATGTCGCAAGCGGCTAAGCGAACGATGTTGGTCAACGATTTGGTGCGCAGTCGTACCGGCTATTGGTTGGCTGCGATCGGGACGCGGTTACTGTCACGGTCACGGATCGTGCATGTGGACGGGCCGCTGTCGGTCGCGGGAGCCTTCACGCCCAACGAAGCCTTGCGATTGTTTGAGCAAGCGGGCTTGTTCCGTGCGACAATCTCACGACACTGGCCGCAACGGATGTTGTTGACGTGGAGACAGCCATGACGGATTGGGACGCGATCGTCATCGGAGCCGGCCCGGCCGGGGCAGTCGCCGCTCGGCAAATCGCCTTGAGTGGTCATCGAGTTTTGCTGGTCGAGAAGAAACGCTTTCCGCGCCGCAAAGTGTGCGGAGCCTGTTTGAATCACTCGGCGGTCTCGCTGTTGAGTGAGGTGGGACTCGGTGACGTGCTGAGCGCGTCCGCTGGCACGGAGTTGACGCGATTCGATCTGCGTGCCGGCTCGCGCCGTTTGAGTTGGTCTCTGCCGAGTGGGCGGGCGATTTCTCGCGCGGTGCTCGATCAAGAACTTGTCACGGCGGCGATTCGCGTGGGCGTGACGTTCCGGGACGATACGGCCGCGTTCGTCGGTCGCTGCGACTCAAACAGCCGACTCGTGCAACTGCGGCCATCACAGGCTTCATCCAGCGAGTCCGCGCGAGCCAAGATCGTGCTGGCCGCAGATGGCTTGGGGCATCCGAGCTTGAGCGACCTAACGGAGATCAACGATCGGCCTGTCAGACTTGGTCGTGTTGGAGCGGGTTGCGAAGTGCGTGACTTTCCCGCCGAGTACGCTGGCGGCACGATTCACATGGCGGTCGGACGCGGAGGTTATGTCGGGTTGGTGTGTGTTGAGACTGGTGCGTTGAACGTCGCGGCAGCCTTCGATCCGGCGTTGCTGCGCGACGCGGGTGGACCTGCGGCGGCGGCGGCTCGTGTGTTGGCTCAAACCGACCGCACCGCGATTCCCGCGTTGGCCGCTGCGGATTGGATCGGCACACCAGCGCTGACGCGCACGACGACGCCAATCGCCGCCGAGCGCTTGTTCGTGCTCGGCGACGCGGCCGGCTACGTCGAACCATTTACCGGCGAAGGGATCGGCTGGGCATTGGCCTCGGCCGTCGCGGTTGCTCCGCTGGCTTGTGCGGCAATTGAGTGTTGGCGACCGCAACTCACCATCGCATGGTCTCGCGAACATTCGCGAGTGGTCCGCTACCGACAACGAATCTGTCGCACTCTGGCGATGCTGTTGAAACACCCAACGTGCGTGCGCGTCGCGATGACCGTTCTGCCTTGGTTGCCTTGGCTGACACGGCGGCTCGTTAGCGAAGTCAACTTGCCGATGTCTTTCGATCAGACGATGAGGTCGCGTGTTCCAGTTGACTCGCGCGCGTTTTTTAGTGAGCCGGGGATTTCATCATGACGTGTTGGCTTCGCGGATTCGGTCTGGCGGTTCCCAATCATTCGATCGCTCAGGCCGACGCGGCGGAATTGGTCTCGCCGTTCAATGCCGACACGGACGAGCAGGCTCGTGTGTTGCGAGCGTTGTATCTTCGCGCGGGCGTGCGCCGTCGGCACAGCGTCGTGCTGGAATCTTCGGAGCCGAACTCGGCCATTCGGCAGTCGTTTTACTCCACTCGCGAAACGCAGTCGCGCGGCCCGACGACGGCGGAGCGGATGCAAAGCTACGAGCATCATGCCGGTTCGTTGGCCGTCACCGCCGCGCGACGCGCGTTCGCGGAGTCGGGTCTCGAGCCGTCGAACATCACGCATCTCGTGACGGTGAGTTGCAGTGGCTTTCACGCTCCGGGCTTCGACATCGAACTGCTGCAATCGGCTGGGCTGTCGCCGAGCGTCGCTCGAACGCACGTCGGTTTCATGGGCTGTCACGGAGCGCTCAACGGGCTGCGTGTCGCCGCTGCGTTTCTGCAAGCGGACCCGCGAGCGAACGTGCTGCTGTGCTGTGTCGAGCTGTGCAGCCTGCATCATCAATACGGCTGGTCGCCCGATCGCATCGTGTCCAACGCATTGTTCGCGGATGGAGCGGCGGCGGTGGTGCTCAGTGCTCGGCGCGGGTCTCTTGATCCCACCGCTTCGCCGACCGCAGGTCTCCCGAAGGAATCGACACCGATGCGGGAGACCTGCGGTCAGCCGGAGTGGCTCGGTCAGGAGGCCGGCCACAGCGCAGGTGAACGATCATGGCAACTGATCGCATCCGGTTCGGTTGTGTTACCCGACACACTCGACGACATGGGTTGGCGGATTCGCGATCACGGATTTGAGATGACGCTGTCGGCTCGCGTGCCCGAACTCATCAAGCAACACCTGCGGTCATGGCTGGGCGATTGGCTTGGATCGCGGTCACTGACTGTTGATGACGTTTGTTCGTGGGCGTTCCATCCGGGCGGGCCGCGCATCTTGTCGGCGGCAGGCGAAGCGCTCGGTTTGCGACGCGAGCAGTGGGCTGTCAGCGAATCGGTCTTGGCGGACTTCGGCAACATGTCGTCGCCGACGATCCTGTTCATTCTCGACCGTCTGCGCCAGGAAGGAGCGAGTGGTCCGTGTGTGGCTCTCGCGTTCGGACCTGGACTGACAATTGAAGCCGCGCTCTTGGCGTGAGCTTTGGCGAGCCGGCTGACGCCGTGTGGCCAAAAAACTCGGCCGGGGACGAAATGCCTGTTGCGAATGGCGTTGATAAGTCTGGCCAGACGAGAATCTGGGCCAGGGCCTGCCCCAATTCAGCCAACATTGGGCAAGCCCCGGTTGAGATTCTCAACTGCACTGCATTTCCAAAGCGAATCGTGGCAGGCATTTCGTCCCCGGCCGAGTTTTTTGACCACACGCCGTGCCTTCTTACACAAGGGAATCGCACGATCATCGCCGCCGCTCGAAAATTGAAGCAGACCACCTTCAAAACAATGCCTAGAGCGGTTCCATTTTAGGTGTGGCGATAGCCGCAGTGCTTGAAGTAATTCCGGCACTCGGATTCGGTGAACTGGTCGAGGATTCGACCACAGAG
>JAYUFI010001014.1:0-3329 GCA_043738805.1 Planctomycetaceae bacterium
GCCTTCGAACCGCGATTTGGGCCGCTCCCTGACGGTCGCGGTACGGCAATCCTTTCCCGATTCGAAAGCGAGTCACAGTGAGTCACGACGTCTACGAAAACCCGCTCACCAAACGCTACGCCTCAAAGCCAATGGCCGAGCTGTGGTCGGAGCAACGCAAGCATTCAACCTGGCGTCGGCTGTGGGTCGCGCTGGCCGAGGCCGAACGAGAACTCGGCATCGACATTTCCGAATCGCAAATTTGCGATTTGAGAGCAGCGACAGACGACATCGACTTCTCGCTGGCGGCCAAGTACGAGAAGGAACTCCGGCACGATGTGATGGCTCACGTCCACGCTTATGGAGATCGCTGCCCGTCGGCTCGCGGGATCATTCATCTCGGCGCGACGAGCTGTTACGTCACCGACAACACCGACCTCATCCTGATGCGTGAGGCGTTGCAGCTTGTGCAGGCGAAGCTCGTCGCAGTCATCGACGAGTTGGCCACGTTCGCGGCACAGTATCGCGATCTGCCGTGTCTCGGCTTCACGCACTTGCAGCCGGCGCAGCCGACGACGGTCGGCAAGCGAGCGACGTTGTGGTGCTACGACCTCGTGCTGGACCTCGCCGAGATTGAACATCGACTCGCCGCGCTGAAATGCCGAGGCGTGAAAGGAACGACCGGTACGCAGGCGTCGTTCATGACGCTCTTCAACGGCGATCATGCCAAGATCGAAGAACTCGATCGCCGCGTCGCAGCCAAGATGGGTTTTGATGCGGCCTACGCCGTCACCGGGCAGACGTACTCGCGCAAGGTCGATGCACAAGTGCTCGACGTCCTGAGCGGTATCGCGCAGTCAGCTCACAAGGCTGGAACCGATTTGCGAATCCTGCAAAGCCGAAAAGAGCTGGAAGAGCCGTTTGAGAAGCAGCAAATCGGCTCGTCGGCGATGGCTTACAAGCGGAACCCGATGCGCTCCGAGCGGATGTGCTCGCTGGCCCGATTCGCCATGAATCTGCCAGCGAATCTCGCTCAGACCGTCGCCACGCAGTGGTTGGAACGGACGCTGGACGACAGTGCGAATCGGCGGCTCGTCTTGCCGCAAGCGTTCCTGGCGATCGACGCGGTCTTGATCTTGTACCGCAATATCGTCGACGGTTTGGTCGTGTACCCGAAGGTCATCGAAAAGCATCTCGACGAGGAGTTGCCGTTCATGGCGACCGAGGAAATTCTGATGGCCGGAGTCCAAGCCGGCGGCGATCGCCAGGAACTTCACGAACGAATCCGAGTTCACAGCCAAGCGGCGGCACAGCAAGTCAAAGAATTTGGTCGTCCGAACGATTTACTCGAACGTCTGAAGACCGACACAGCGTTCGCGTCGGTCGATCTTGGCAACGCTCTCGATGCCCGGCGGTTCGTCGGTCGAGCGCCGGAGCAGGTTGATACGTTTATTACGAACGTTGTCGAGCCGATTCGGCGTCGATACACAAAATGCTTGGATCAACAATCTGAGCAGCTTCGAGTTTGAAGCGACCGTTATTGCAGTTTTCCTCGGCCTGCGATCGGCCAAATCACTTCGAGCCGATCACCTCGGAAGCCGTAGAAATGATCGTGCAGAGGAGTCGTGAAATCGGCGTATCCGACGATCAACTCCACTTTGTCACCGATTTTTAGATTTTGCGAGAGCGAACCGAGAGTTAGCTCGCAATGCTCGGCGCTGAATCGTTTGATTTGCGCGTCCGGCCAACCTTTGACGATGGGGAGTTGCGTGTCCGGATTCAAAGTTTTTCGGCCGCTGTCGAGAACTGCGCGATCAAGAGTTGGGCGGCTTGCCACCGTTGCCAAGACGGTGAGTGCGGATTCGAGTCCGCCAACATGACACTGCTGTTGATAAAACGGATCAGCAAAAATTCCGCCACCAGCTTGTAGCTCAGTGATTCCCTCGCATTCCGCTGCAATTTGATAAGACCCTGTCCCTCCTGCGCTCACGATGTCGCATTTGAGGCCGTCCCGCCGAAGCTTGTCGGCGCACTCCGTCAGTACAGAGAGGGCATCGAGAATCTTTTGCCGTTTTTCGCTTGGGTCGTCGATCCGAAGAAGATGTCCCTCGTATCCCATGATTCCGACGAATTCGATTCCCTTCAGTTTGGAGATCGCTGCCGCTAGATCAAAAGTGTCTCTCCCAGGGCGGCTACCAACACGATCAAGTCCGATATTCACTTCGATGATCGCTCGACAAGTGACGCCGTTTCGAGCACAGATTGCCGAGAGTGGCTCGATTTGTGCGAAGTGATCGCAGGCAACAACTGGATCGGCTGATCGACAGAGTGCCGCAAGTCGCTCCCATTTCGTTTGGCCAACGATCATGTTCGCGATCAGAATGTCGCGGACACCTGACGCCGCCATGACCTCAGCCTCTGAGACCTTGGCGCAAGTAACCCCAATCGCACCGGCTCTGATTTGCTTGAGAGCAATCACGGGAGTCTTGTGGCATTTGGCGTGAGGTCGCCAACTGACTCCGTGACTTCGGATTAGATCCGACATTTGGTGGATGTTGGACTCCATCAGATCGAGGTCGATACAGAGAGCTGGAGTGTCGAGATCGCATTTGAACTGTCCGATGGAACCTACTGTCACAGCGATGCTTCCGTAAAAGAGCTCAAGAGCAGGACACAGGCAGCCGAAACACAGTCGGCTGCCGAATAGCAGCAGATGAAGACAACGAAAAAAATTAGAACGGGTTGATTGACAGTCGGTTTGTCCCGGCTATCATTCGCCTCCCCGCCACGGACGCACTCAAGCGAACGTGGTGGTTGATCTTTGAAAACTTGGTTGGTGACCGCAAATAGAGTAAGCCAAAGATAAAGTAAAGTGCATCACAAGCGACGATGCATATTTGGACAATCTTTTCTGTTGATCGCAAGCAGCGACTTTGGTTGCTGTTAAGCAAATTACACGAAGGGTTTGATCCTGGCTCAGAATGAACGTTGGCGGCGTGGATTAGGCATGCAAGTCGAGCGCGAACTGTAGCAATACAGGGAGAGCGGCAAACGGGGTAGGAAAGATTGGTGACGTACCCTCAGGACGGGGATAGCCACGGGAAACTGTGGGTAATACCCGATAACTTCCCGAGTTTGAATATTCGGGTACAAAGGTGTGATTCCGCCAGGGGAGCGGCCAATTTGACATCAGCTAGTTGGTGAGGTAACGGCTCACCAAGGCTTCGACGTCTAGGGGGTGTGAGAGCATGGCCCCCACCACTGGGACTGAGATACTGCCCAGACACCTACGGGTGGCTGCAGTCGAGAATCTTCGGCAATGGGCGAAAGCCTGACCGAGCGACGCCGCG
>JAYUFI010001015.1:0-8784 GCA_043738805.1 Planctomycetaceae bacterium
CTCGCGGCCAACGCAGCTTTCGCTCAACGGACAAGTCATCAAGCCGGATGCGCTCAAAGAAGTGACCGGCTCGTGGAATCCGGACACGCAGCGATGGCACATCGAAGGACATTTCGCTTTCAAAGAGGGAGCGAACATTCTGCGTCTGTATCGCCACGAACCGTTGCCGCACATCGACAAGCTGTTGATCGCGCGCGTCGATGCACCTCGCGTTACGACAGACGGTGCGTCGGCTGACGACCTTCGCCCCGCGTTTGTCTCGCAATGGAAGCGGTATCTCGAAAGGACGCTCGATGACCCAAACACGCCGTTGATCGAGTGGCGAGACTTGCTGGCAACGATCAAGCCGCTCGATCCCGCTGCGGCTACCGAACCGCTGAAGCAGTTACTTGCGCTGGCGGACAAGGCCGGCGCGGAGTTGGCACAAGTTCTTGACGCTTGGAAGCAGATCAAAGCGACCGAGCCGACGAAGGCGGCGACTGAATTGCCCGATGCTCGACAAGAGGCACTGCGGAAGGTGCTCTTCAACATGGCCGAGGGCTTTCCATTCGCAGTGCCGAAAAATGTCGAAGAGTATTTCGGTGCCGAAACGAAGACTGCGTTGCAGCAACGCCGCGACGAGGTCAAACAGCTTGAGGCCGGGTTGCCGAAGCTCCCCGAAGCAATGGCCGTCAGCGAAGGAACGATCGAAGACTTGCCGGTCCATTTGCGCGGCAATCACACCACTCTGGCAAAGGAGCGACAACCGCGTCAGTTCCCGCGCATCTTCGTCGGTGAGCAAGCGCCAGCACTGCCAGCAGACCGCAGCGGCCGCGTCGAGTTCGCTCAATGGCTCACGCAACCCAATCATCCGCTGACCTCGCGCGTCGCCGTCAATCGGATCTGGCAAGGACACTTCGGTGAGGGGCTCGTTCGCTCACCTGACAATTTTGGTCTGCTGGGCGACAAGCCGACGCATCCGGCACTGCTCGATTGGTTGAGCCGTCGGTTCATGGAGTCGGGTTGGTCGATCAAAGCGTTGCATCGTTCGCTCATGCTGACGTCCGCCTATCAAATGCAGACGACCTTTCGCGAAGAGTCGTTTCTAGCCGATCCCGACAACCGGCTGTGGTGGCGACGCAATCGCCGTCGCTTGGAAGTCGAGGCCGTTCGCGATTCGTTGCTGGCGGTCAGCGGTCGGCTCGACAACGTGATGGGCGGGACGTTGTTGCCATCACCGAATCGAGCCTATGTCACCGGAACGGCGAACAATTATCCGAACATCTACAACTCGCAGCGGCGGTCGGTCTATCTGCCGGTCATTCGCAGTGCGTTGTATGAACTGTTCCAAGTTTTTGATTTCGCCGAACCGAGCGTGCTCAACGGCAAACGGAATTCGACCACGCTGGCGACGCAAGCCTTGTTCATGCTCAACAGCGCGCTGGTTGCCGAACAGTCGCGCGAGTTGGCGACACAGTTGATCGCGCTGCCAAACTCGGATGACGACGCTCGTGTTCGCCGCGCGTATGAGTTGGCATTCCAGCGTGAGCCATCATCATCAAAGGTCGCTCGCGCAAAAGAGTTCGTGCAACAATTCGCCGCCTCGGCCGGTGCATCGGGGACAGCCGAGGAACAGCGGCTCGCCGCATGGCGCAGTTTTTGTCGCACGCTGCTGGCGGCGAATGAGTTTTTGTTTGTGGAGTAGTTTGGAGATTGCTTGTGAGTTTGCGTGTGGCCATGTTGGGGACTGGATCGTTCGCGTTGCCGACGTTTCGGGGATTGTTAGATTCATCGCACACGGTGGTTGGGTTGGTGACGCAACCGGATAAGACCGGGGCGGGACATCATCAGCATCGCAATCCGCTGAAAGAGCTGGCGCTCGAGCGGGGCCTGCCGGTGTTTCAGCCGGAGAAAGCCAGCGCGGCGGAATCGCTGGAAGTGCTCGTGAGTTGGCAGGCGGATTTGTACGTCGTCGCCGCGTATGGGCAGATCTTGTCGACGAAGTTGTTGCAAACACCTCGGCTGGGTGCGATCAACGTGCATGCGTCGATCCTGCCGAAGTATCGCGGAGCGTCGCCGATTCAACATGCCGTGTGGCACGGCGAATCAGAAACTGGCATCACCATTTTTCAGATCGTTCGCGAACTAGATGCCGGCGCGGTGTTGACCATCGAACGAACGCCGATAGGCGCGGAGGAGACGTCGGGCGAATTGGAAGAGCGACTGGCGCAGCTCGCGGTGCCGGTGTTGTTGCGAGTGGTCGATCAACTCGATGCCGGAACGGCAACGCCGCAGGAACAAGATCACTCGCAATCCACTTACGCACGGCGGCTGAGCAAGGCGGACGGGCAGATCGACTGGCGACGGACGGCAACGCAGATCGCGTGTCATGTCCGAGCCATGCAGCCGTGGCCGAAAGCGTTTTCATTTTGGGAACGTCCGCAGGGCGTGCCGCTGCGAGTCATCGTTTCGCGTGTGAGCGTGATTGCCGACAGCAGCGATGCAGCGCCGGGCACGGTCCTCGCGTCGTCGCCGGGGTTGTTGATCGTCAAAGCGAGACAAGACGCCGTTTCCATCGAGCAGCTTCAGCCCGAAGGAAAGCGAGTCATGCCGACCGTCGAGTTCCTCAAGGGGCATTCAGTCAAAGCGGGGCAAGCGTTTGCGAACCTGTCAGAAAGTGATCAAGTCGCCAATTGAAGGACTGCCCAAAGCCCGGCATACTTTCGTGTCTTTCGGATTTTCGCTGGTCGTTTTGGACGAACTTTTACGTAGCCGTCACGCTCCGTGTGCTGAGCTGATTACTTCACGGGACTTTCAGATTTACGGAACGCTGAGAAGCGTTCGGCTCGTCGCGCGGAGCGCGACGGCTACGTAAGTTGTGGTTTCTCACTTCTCTGCAAACAACTTTCTTACTGTTTCTGGTACATGTTTCATTATGGCGCGTGGCATTCTGCAATCGGGCGATGTGGGTCAGCAGCCAGCTCCGGTCCATTACATCATGGTCGTGGAGGATGATCCCGATGCGGCTCGCGAGACGAAGGGGATTCTCGAAGCGGCCGGGCATGAAGTGAAGATCTTCAAAGACGGCGGGCAAGTTCACGGCGGCATTTCGATGCAACGGCCGGACGTGGTGCTGCTGAAGCTGATCCTGCCGGGCGAGAGCGGCTTTGAAATTTGTGAGCGGTTGAAAAAACATGACCGCGCTCTGCCCATCTTGATCTACACGGAGATTGAACTCGAAGCCTCACAGCAGTTGGCCTCAAAGCTCGGTGCCGACGGATATCTCACGAAGCCGTGCCAGCCGGAGACGTTAGTGAAGACCATTCGCGACGTGGCCGAAGCGGCTTGGGAACGTCAGTACGACGAACGTGAAGGCAAAGAGAAAGGGGAGATTCAGTTTCGCTGCAAGTGCGGACAGAGACAAAAAGAAAAGCTGGAAAATCGCGGAAAGATGGTGACGTGTTCGCAATGCCAAGCGACGGTCCAAATTCCGGAACGCAGCACTCATGTGATGATCACGCGGTTGGCCGAAACGGCGCATGTCAACGCGTTGGATGATCCGACGCGCTTTCTCTCGGTGAAGTGTCAGCATTGCGGCACGTTCTACAAACTCTTCTCCGCCGATTTGGAAAAAGCCCGCACGTGCCCGCAGTGTCAAAAGCGACAGATCGGTGCGCTGTCGATCATCGGAGCCCCGTTGTCGCGAGCAGCACTCGCCAGTTCTCTGCGTGTCCTGCGAATTTTGACCGGGCAACTCAAGGGGAAGAAGATGATGCTCCCCGATCGCGAGATCGTTCTCGGCAGCGATCGCTCTTGTTCGCTCAAACAATTCGCCGAAGGGATCGCACCGAAACATTGCACGTTGAAGCCAACACCGCTGGGCCTGCTCGTCAATGACCTCGGCAGCGATAACGGGACGTTCATTGACGACGAACGGATCACCGGCGAAACGTTGCTTGGCCCCGGCGGTCTGCTGCGTGTTGGCTCGATGAAATATCGCTTGATCGGCGAAGATCGTGATGTCAACGCGACCAACTTTCACGATCCGAAGAAGGCGAAGGCCGAACAAAAAGCGGCTGAAAAAGGGGTCGCGCTGTTTCTTTCCGATCGGCCTACGTCGGAAGAAGCCGCCTCTGTGATCCAGGCGCATTGGGACATCATTCGCAAGCGTGCGGGACTGCAAGCGCAGCAGGACAACACGGAAGGAACGTGAGTTTCCACGATTGTGGCGCGACGCTCCGCGATTCACGACGCGGAGCGTCGTGCCACAATGCGGCTTCGCCGCGCTATGGTTTGGTTCGTTCCAACGATTCCAAATCTGACGCCGACAAGAAGTGTCCTACGAAGCCGCAGTCGAGGCAGACGAAAGCGTTGACCTCGTGCCCCCTCGACCACGCGCTGCATCCGACCGGCCAGAAGCGTTGACCGACTTGGCCGTACTTCAAAGACATCGACTCGCACTCCGGACACTTCGCTCCCGTTCGCTGGCTGCGTTGAGTGGACTTTTCGGTCGCCCTCGACGGTGATGACTCAACCATTGTTACGATCGGTTCCGAGGCGACGGCAGCGTTTTCAACGTCGCCGTTGGTGGCGTTTGATTCAGATTGCTGGGGATTGGTCGGTAAGTCTGACGCTGTTTCCACGAATCGTCCCAAGCAAGTGAGGATGGTCGCCAACGGAATGGCTTCGGTTCCAGGCGTCAGCGTGTAAAGCCCCGAGCTGACGGCGATCAACGCTTTCCAGCCCCACGAAAATCGGTAGTACGAACTGAGCCACAGCCCCACGAGCAGACCAAGGGGAAAACTGGCAAATGGACCAATGTTTCGAGTCAGTGACATCGCGTCAATCACATCCAAAGTGATCCCCGGCAGCGCCGGGCCGAGCGCTTTCCGAATTCGATTCCACAGGCTCAATGTTGGCTCGTCCGCCAGCGAGGCTGAATCCATTTGATCTTCAACGTTGGTGCTCATGATTCTGAAACCATAGCCACAAGCTTCCAACTTGTGAGCATCTTCTTCCGGCAAGCTAGCAAGCTGAAAGCTCGCTGCTACGTAATGCCGAATGCTTCGCTCAAACGTATTCCGTGATTCCCGGCATGGCCATCTTGGGAATCTCAACTTTGGTCTGCCAACCATCAGGAAACGCGGACGGCACGATCGACTCTTGCGAGTTCAACGCCATTTCCCACGTGATCTGCTTGCCGGTGTAGCCAGCCATGCGGCCCATGATCCCCATGAGTGTGCTCTTAGCCATGCGATCGCCGTTGTTGAGCGGCTTACCATCGCGGATGGACTTGAAGAACTCGTCGTGCTCCGTCTGGTACATGTTGTTGCTGGGGCCAGAATACTTCCAATTGGTTTCGCCGTTGATCACGGCACCTCGCGCACCGATCTGGCCGGTCCCCTTCGTGCCGAGCACGTAGAGATTGTTCTCGCTGTGGCAATTCGGAATCTGTCGCTGAGCGAGAAACGCACGAGCTTCGTTCGCCCAGACGTAGTTGATCTCGACATGGTCGAAGATGTTGCCACCTTCGGCGGGAATTTGGCGACCACCGACAGCGGTGCAGCTTGCGGCGGGGTTGTCATTGAAAGCCCAGGACAGCCAATCGACGGTATGGACCGCTTGCTCGACCAAACCGTCTCCCGAAAGCCACGTGAAGTTGTACCAGTTGCGAACCATCCATTCGAGATCGCTCATGCCCTGTGGACGGGTCGCAGCGGGAGGCATCGGCTTCACGGGGCCCGTGAGATACGTGCCGTAAACCATCCGAATCTCGCCGATCGCTCCGTCGTGAATCTTCTCGAAGAACGCTCGCTTGGCGTTGTCGTAACGCCAGCAAAAACCGGCGACAACCGACAACTTCTTTTGCTTCGAGATCTCGACCGATTCCATAATCGAGCGAACGCCGGGAGCATCAGTCGCCATCGGCTTTTCGGTGAAGATGTGCTTGCCCGCTTCGACGGCATATTTAAAATGCACGGGGCGGAAACCCGGAGGACTTGCCAGCAGCACGACGTCCGACGAGTCGATCACCTTCTTGTAAGCATCGAGTCCAATAAACTTGTGATCGTCATCAACTTTCACCTTTCCTGCGAGCGCCTCACTTTTAATGAGTTGATTGAGACTGCTGTTGAGTGCATCGCCAAAGGCATCGCCCATCGCGACCAACTCTACATTCGGATCGGCGGTCAGAGCTTGAACGGCGGCCCCGCTTCCTCGACCACCGCAACCGACCAAGCCGATCTTCAATTTGTCACTCCCTGCCGCGTAGGCCGATGACATAAATTGAGCGGCCAGAGCTGGAATCGTCGCTGCCGCGGTACCGGCTTTCAGAAAATCACGGCGAGACGAGGAACTCGAAACAGAATCCGAAGCAGAACGACTGGCGGGCGCGGGCTGAGTCATTGGGCGAGTCTCCACGGAACGGCGGTGAAAGTCCGAAAGCCCGAACGCATCTCCCAAAGATCGTTCGCAGCGGAGCGAGATGGTATCAAAGCGGGCTGATGACTTTCGAGTCTGTCGGAGTGCCCTCAAAAAGTAAGGTGGCCGACGAGAATCACACCAAGCGCCGATGCTCTGCGTCCAACACCTTGACTAGAAATTGGATCGTCGACGAAGCCATGTGGTTGAAGTAGTCCCACGAATGTCCGCCGTGTGATGTTTCGAGATCGCTTTCAAACGGGATGCCCGACGATCGCAGTTTGCTCAGCAATCGCTCGATGCTAGGGAGGCATTCGCGGTCGACCGGATCACAGGCGATGAACTGATGCCGAGGCCAATTCAATCCCTGAATTTGCACAACGGCTGTCTGCTGACGCACGGCTTCGCGATCCTCGAACATCTCATCCAACGGCAAGCCTTGTCCGTACCAATCTTGAACATCAACCGCCGGGGACAACGCCGCCACAACAGGGAATTCATTCGGGTGCCGATACGCCAGTTGCAGCGCACCCTGTCCGCCCATGCTGACTCCTAACACTCCGATCGCCGGTGGCCTCACGCTCCATTGGTCTGCTATGAACGGCATGATGACATTGCGGATGAATCCGATCGGAGATAATTCGACATCGAACTCTGCACAGACAACCGGTAGCCACCACGATCGTTTGCCGTGCGGACAGATCGCTCGCAATCCCTGACGTTCCAGTTCGGCGGTGTAAGCGGCGTTGCCGACCAGCGTCTGCAAACCATGACCATGCAGAAACAAAACCGCTTGAGTCGGAATTCGCGGGTGCCGAGGCTCAAAGACGTCCGCCGCTTTCCCACCAATTTCAATTGTCTGCCATCCAGGATTGAGTAGTCGCATTCGTCTTCCGTAAAACTCTTTGGGCTGATTGCTGAAACGATTTTATGACTACCCACAGAGCACACAGAAAAACACGGAAGAAATTGAACGTCAGCGGTTGCAGTTCCAGGAATTGAAATCGCAACAAAGATCGTCAATCACCTCTTCTTTTTTGCGTGTCCTTCCGTGGGCAAAATCTGTTTTGTTTGAAAGTTGAGGATTAGTCATTCATTGGACATTGCGATTTGGACCTTGGTCATCTGCCGTCCGTGTCACAGTCGAAAGAACTCTCGATCTGCAATGTCTCAAGTGCCGAGCCAAAAAGCATCCGACTGATGCTCCGCTGTTGTGAAAGAATCTATGAACAAAGCCTTCGTCCGAGAGTCCGAAAGCGATGTGCGACACTGTCCGTTCTGCGGCTCGCTGGGCCAGGCAGTGGAGAAGACGACGCTCGATCATTGGTTGCGATCGGATGCTCGCGGACAGATCGGTGACTCGGCGATGTTCTGTTCGCAGCCTCAATGCGATGCCGCCTATTTCGATTCGTTTGAGCGAGTCGTCACGATCAACCAACTGGTGAATCTGGCCTATCCGAAGTCAGAGGATGCTCCGATCTGCGGTTGCTTCGGGCTAACGTCTGCGGACATCGAAGCCGACATCGCCGACGGCGGAGTCACGCGCACGCGGGCCGCCGTCGAACGAGCGAAATCCCCTGACGCTCGATGTGTTTCTTTGTCAGCAAACGGCCAATCGTGCGTCACCGAAATTCAGCGTTACTACTTCAAATGCAAAGGGGGCGTCTGAGCGAAGTTGTCCCTCTCGTGGCACACGGAAGACCAACCAGTCTCGCCAAGACTCAGGCCGATCAGCGAAACGGTTTCGCAAACAACACCGACACTCAACAACAGAACCAAACGAAATATCCAGCGCCGGCGTTTCGATGACGGAGGTCGTGGCTGTGCGGATTGATCAGTCATCGGCTTATCGTCGCAGTTGTGAAGTTGAAGTGCTTATTGCCCGCCGATCACACTCTCTCAAAACCGAGCCGTCGCTTCGTCGTCAAAGAAGACACCGTTTCCTACGACTCGAAACTTGGGCGAGGCATTGAGCAGCGTGAAGACCTTGCGAGTGAACCCGAACTCACGGCTGAGATCATCGCCGAGGATTTCCTGACCGTTGCCGCGCAGGCCGCCGGTGATTGTCACTTTTCGCGGAGCGATCAGCGCCGCAATGTGAGCGATGTCGCCAACGTCACGCAGAATGCCGGGAACCATCAGGCCGAGCCGTTGATTGCGGTACGGCTCGCTTGTGACGTAACTCGCCAACGAATTGATCGTGACCGCGTGCGTGATCCGTTCGTCGAGCGCCGCCGTACAGAGTGCGACAGGACCGGCCGTTCCGTGACCGACCAAGATGACGTCGGGCGGCAGCTTGGAGAGGCGGACGGAGAGCATGTCGAGCGCGCGGCGAACGTCCCAAGTCCATTGGCCGAGCAGCGGCCGGCCGATCCAAAGTGACCA
>JAYUFI010001016.1:0-3329 GCA_043738805.1 Planctomycetaceae bacterium
TGCCAACGTAATTGATGAAGGAGCAGAGACCGATTCAGTGGGCGGCACGTCTTGAGTAAGTCGACCAAAGAGTCGGAGTTTGTTTTGATCTCTGGAATCGGCCATATTCCCCAAATCAAAACATGGGCAAAGAATTTCTCGGTTGATTTCTCAAGTTGCTCGTACAACTTCTCAATGTCCTTTTTGATGCCATCAATTTGCGGTTGGTAAAAAAAGACATCGCCGTTCTGGCCCTCGTCAGTTGATTTTGGGCGGGCACGCTGAAATCGCTTGCACCCGATTACTACTCGTTTCAAGTCATTTGCATTCGACGACGAATATCTGATGCGACGAAATGTGATATCTGCTGAGAGGGGGCGTCCCCTTTTTGCGATCTCACCCTGATCTTCGTAAGGCCACTCTCGATCAAGTCCGTAGTACGAAAGATTGGTATCTCCGTTGCCAATAGTTTCAGAATCTGGCCGATCAAATCCTGAAGTCATTTGTGAATTCATGAACTCCAACGTAATTGCGGCGCATACCTCACGTTCATCAGCAAGTTCAATTCCTGGCCCATCGTTGAGCTTTTGTGGCTTCGGGGGTTCCTTTTGGCCTTGTTTTCCAACCCCCCATATGCCGTACTCAAAATGCAGACGTCGCATGGCGCGGAGCGATAGCTCAATAAATAACTCCGGCCACTTTGGCCGTGGTTCTGGTTCGGTCTTGGAACTTAGGTATCCAAGATCGATATCAAATTTCCCAATGTCTTGCGTCATACGATTTCCAGGGTCATGCAATCACGCGCCGCTGATACGCCCACCACTCCACCGCCATCATCAGCCAAGCAAACGCGATCAACCAAAACCAAACCGGTCGATTGCCCAGCAAGCTCGCCGAGACCACAGCCGTCGGCGTCGCTTCGTCCGATTTCGGAACTCGCACATCCGACTCGCTCCGATCCGCGAGATTGCAGGCCAGTTCCAGCAACGTCGTTTCGCCCTCTTCCAACTTCGTTCCTTCTTCACGATCACGAATCGCCGGAGTGACGACTCGCCAGATTCCGCATTGATCGAACGGTCCCAGCGACAGTCGCTCTGCTTGCATCGGCAACGCCATCCGACGCCCGTCCGGTGCGATCAATGACAGAGACTCGCGCCGAGCGCCCGCAGTCAACGCCACGATCTCAATCTCAGTGATCGCTCCGGTCGGCAACGCTTCGCGCAGTTCGCCGCGATTCTCGGTGAACCAATTCAGAGCGTTCATCATTAAGATCGGAAACGCCGTGCGCAGCGGTAGGTCGCCTTCATCGAGATTGACCGTCAGCAACAACACCTTCAGCCCCGGTCGCTCGATGATCGCCAGCAACGGATCGCCCGCGAGCGAACGGGCCAAGACTTTGACTCCCTCGTCGCCGACGAACTTCACTTGCCGAGCTTCCGGCATCAAGACGTTGTCCAACCGCACGTGACCGAGCAACGAATTCGAAAACTCTTTGTCTTGCTGACTGACAATCGGATTCTGCACCGGCTCGCCAAGCTGCCACAGATCACAACTCCCACGTGGGTCGATCACCAAGAACGAGCCGCTCGGCAATTGTTCGGGAACGTGACGATGCAAGACCGTGATGCCGAGCGCCGCAGTCGGCTTCCAGCCAGACGGTTCGACGCGAGTCAGCCCGACCAGCGGGTTCGACTCGAACACTTTTTGGAGGAAGAGATTCCCTTCCGAGACGAGCGTCATCGGCATCATCTCACGCTTCGGCAACACGGCCCACGCGCGATTGTCTGTCGCGAGTGCATCCGCTCGATCGATCGTCGCCGTCAGATGTCCGCCATCGGCTGACGTCTTTTCAAACGATTGACTCCAACGCTGCCCCGGAGTCAGCTTCAGCGGTACGACATCGACCACGTCCTCGTTGAGGTCGATTTCCAAACGACACTCGACCGCGTCGTCGGAGGCGTTCGTGACCTCCGCCAGAATTTCGTAACCAAGCGGATCAATCAAACTCCGCCGCACTTGAAACTGAGTGATGCCGACGTTGCCGGTGTTCTCGCCGAAGCGGCGGACGATCAACTCAGTATTCACCCCACTGGGCTTGTCCCGGTGGTTTTCAGGCTTTTGCACAACTTCGCTTAAGTCCGGTGGATTTGGCGTCAACTCGGCATTCGAGTAGTGCAAAAGCCCGCGAGCCACTGAGACAAGCTCGGTGGGGTTTGGGTTTGCATTGTCCGTCAGCACGACGATCTCACGCTGATGTTCGTCCTGCCGTTCGCCTAGCAGACGGCGAGCGAGTTCGACTGCCTCGGTGACTCGTGTTGGATTGTCGGTTGGGACCACGTCTTCAACCGCGTGAGACAGCGTGCGACCGTGACTAGAAAACCCGCAGACAACTCGCGGAGGCCCGCCGGCAGCGACGATTGCCAACTCATCTCGAAATCGCATCCCGCCGATCACCCGCAACGCTTCATCCTTTGCTGCGGCGAGCCGTGACGGCGAAACATCGGTCGCATTCATGCTGGCGGAGTTGTCCACAACCAACACGATCCGTCGCAGTTGCCGAGTTTCCCAGGCAAAGAACGGATCTGTCAGCGCTCCGACCAGCAGCGAGATCAACGCCAACTGAGCGACCAACGACAGCCAATGTCGCAACCTCTGCCACAACGAGCGCGGTTGGTTCACGTCGTAAATCTGTCGCCAAAACAAAATCGTCGAGACAGGAACTCGCCGCAACCGCACTTTCAAAATGTAACAGACCACCACCGGCACTAGCAGGCCGAGCCAGAACAGTGCAAAGGGGTTGGCAAGACTCATCAGTTACGTATCTCGTGCAAGCGGGACCGCCAAGGGGCAGGGTAGCGTAGCCACATCCGTACGAGTTCACACTCGTCCGAAGCAGATGACGAACTCGCTGCCGCCGCCATCGCGAGCGCGGACCCAAGCGTTGCCGCCGTGGCGGACGGCGACTTGTTGCACGATGGCGAGCCCCGCTCCGGTGCCTTCGATCTGCTGGCCGACCGCTCGTTGAAAGAGGCCGAAGATTCGTTCGGCGTCGTCGGCGTTGACTCCTGTGCCACGATCGTGGACTTCGAGGCCGAGTCCGGCAGGCTCACCGCTGCGAGGTACGTAAGCGGTGATTTCGATGTCGGGATGCTCGCCGGGCTTCGTGAATTTCAGCGCGTTGGCGACGAGGTTGTAAACCGCTTGCCGTGCCCAACGTCGATCCACTTTGAGCGTCGGCAGGTTGTCATTCACGATGATCCGGGCTTGCGTCGTTTCGATCTTCCCTTCGAGTTGTTTGAGCACTTCGGCCATGAGATCGGCTGACGAGAGATCGTCGATTGGTTCGTGTG
>JAYUFI010001017.1:0-1194 GCA_043738805.1 Planctomycetaceae bacterium
GCACGAAGAGCCACGGTTCGACTCGCAATCGTTCCAGTATCTGGATCGGGACGGCCAATGACTCACTCATCGAATCTGGCAGTCCGCGAAACGCGATCAACCGGGAGTGTGTTTGCGAGACATCGATCAGTGCCGCGAAGCTCAGTGACGGTTGCGGCACGAGGCGACGCAGCAGTGCCTCGGCGGAGGAGGATGCATCGTCGCGCTGGACAATCTCGCTCAGCAGTTGATTCTCGAACCGAGCGAGTGATCGCTCGCGGTTGAGCCGCCGGACTTCAGCTTCGAGTCCAAGTCGTTCGCGGAGCGACTCGTGAATCTCCGTGAGCTGGCTCGGAGTCGCGGGCGAACCGGCTTCGCGTGTCATCTCGGCGAGAGTGAGCATGATGACGAGACCTCAACCTGAACGAGCGGCCTTCTGACG
The DNA here is from genome assembly GCA_043738805.1 of Planctomycetaceae bacterium. Classification (GTDB taxonomy): domain Bacteria; phylum Planctomycetota; class Planctomycetia; order Planctomycetales; family Planctomycetaceae; genus SXKJ01. The sequence goes on from JAYUFI010001017.1 coordinate 422, forward strand.
TCAAGCCGCAGTCAGTTGGACTGTACTCAATGGCTGGAACCTCGTGCTGCAATCAAATGACGGAAGATGCCCTGCGTTGGCGAACCACCAGCGAACGGAGCGATCCGCGCGACGATTCGCGTCGCTCCGACTTGAACGCGACGTGGCGAAACGTAATCCTGCCGCTGTTGAATCTTCGCCACATCCTCCTCACGCCACCTTGCTCTGGGAGTTCAAGTCATGTCGAACACTACACGGTCGTCAAATTGTGCTGGTTCTGTCGCAAGGTCACTCTTCCCGCGAGGTGTCGCATTCACATTGGTCGTGGTGGCAGGCTGTCTCGCCACTGCGGAGGCCGTTCGCGTATCGTTCGCGGCCGACGAAGCAACTCCGGCGGCGAAGACTCCCGAATGGAAGCCGTTATTCGACGGCAAGACACTGAAGAATTGGACGAGTTCCGAATTCGGTGGCGAGGGCGAAGTGGCGGTCAAGGATGGAATGATCGTGATGCAGCAAGGCTCGGAGATGACCGGCGTCACCTGGGATGGCGGTGACTTGCCAAAGATCAACTACGAAATCTCACTGATGGCGCAGCGGATTGACGGCAGTGACTTCTTCTGCGGGCTGACGTTCCAGATTAAAGAAGCCCCGTGCAGTTTCATCGTCGGTGGCTGGGGCGGCGGAGTCGTCGGGATCTCGAGCCTTGATGACCTGGATGCCGCCAACAACGAGACTTCCCGCTACGAATCGTTTCAGAAAGGACGCTGGTACAAGATTCGGATGCGTGTCACCGA
>JAYUFI010001018.1:0-3324 GCA_043738805.1 Planctomycetaceae bacterium
GATTGTTTGACGACGAAATCGGTTCCGTGAGGAACGGCCACTCGTAAAACGACATTGGAAACGCCTCCCGAAAGCATCTCCGCAGTCGCGGCACTGCCGGGCGAGAGACGACCGGTCCGTGTTAGATAGTCGATCAAATTCTGTGGGCCGAGTTCAATCATGGTTTTGTCGTTCTGAGATTATCTGCGACTCCGTCATACACGGCTGACACCGCCGTGCAAATGTAGCAACCAACACAAGTCGGATCGCGTGCAAGTGACCGACGCCGAGATCGGCCAAACCGTTCCACTGTTTCGCCCACGACAACACTCGTGGAACGAGCATTTCGAGTGGGACGAATTTCCACTCGTCGGTCGAACCGCCATCGGCCGAGCGACAATCTCCGCTTTGAGGCTGAACGATCCTCGCCGAGCGAAAATCCGACAGGCCGAGCGAATGTTCGACCTCTTTCCGCCCGATGATTCCGCCAAGTAAACTCGCTTGCCGAAACATACGGTGCCAATCGTGTGACGTGGGGTGGCGACACGGAAGGGGCAGCGTTGGATTCCTGTCAGACCATGCCAGCCGAGCGAATGACGATCAACTTTCCACAAGCTAAGAATCACACCGCTAACATCGAATTGGAAAAATGATGGCGGGACAATCGCGACTGCAAAAGTGTGTGAACGAGGTTTGCAGTGATCTCAGTGTCTTGATGCGTGGTAAGAAATCGGCCGCTGTGGACACGATCATTCAAGCCGGCGAAACCGGCTTGAAGGCTGTGCTGGCAGGACCAACTTCATTGCCCAAGAACGCCGATCCACGTGACGTTTGGGATGCGCTCAGCACGCTCACATGGCTGATTGCCAAGCACGATCCTCAGCCAATTTTGGATGAACTCTGCCACTCGTCGCAACGCAATTCGATGTTGGTTTCGACATTGGAGGCAGCGAAGGGACCGGTTGTGGTCCAGGCATTGATTGACGCGATGGATGACGCATCTCAGTCTGTGCGAAGCGCTGCAACCAATGCGTTAATTGCTCACAAGGTTGAATCGGCGAAACCAGTGCTCATCAAAGCAATCTTGGACCCTTCGTCGATGGTTCGATTCTCTGTTGTTGACGCGATCAACAAACTCGACGTGTTTCGAGATGTCGCGGCACTGCCGAATCTGAGGCGGCTGCTGAAATACAAACGGCTGAAAGTGCAGTCGCCGGGAACGTGGCAGCGTGCTCAAGAAGCTGTTGCACGACTTGAAAGGGAAGCGCACGGAGAACTGGTGTTGGAAGCAAGCTATTCCAGTAGCGACGTCAAGAATCGCGACATCGCGAAAATTGTCGCCCAGCTACCGGCTCTTCAGTCGTTGGACCTTTCCGAGACGCAAATCGGAGATTCCGGTGTCCAGCACCTTCAAGAACTTCGCGATTTGAAAAAATTGGACCTGTGCAATACTCGTGTCACGAAAAAGGGAGTTGCATTGATCGTAGAAAAGTTGCCTCAGCTAAAATCGTTGTCGCTTGGCGGTTTCAGTTTGGGAAATGGTGTTCCACGACTAATTTCCCGGCTGGCGTCGTTGGAAGAACTGGACCTTGGCGGTGTGATTTGCACCGATGACGACCTGACTTCGCTGGCGTCGCTCAAATCATTGAAGACTCTGCGTTTGTTTTGGAGGATCGGTGATGTCGGACTTGCAGTGCTACGCAAGCTCACAAAGTTGGAAAAATTGGACTTATACAGCTCGCAAGTGACGGACTCTGGATTGTTATCGCTAAAGTCAATGAAACGCCTGAAGTGGCTCCGATTGATGCATGTTCGCGGAGTAACCGATGCCGGAATCCATTTTCTCGCGAGTTGCAAAAGTTTAGAAACCCTGATTATTGCTGGAACAAGCATCTCAGCCGATGGCGTTGCACGTCTGAGGAAGCTGCTACCAAATTGCGAAGTTGATCCCGGAATGAATCGAACACAACGTCAGAAACTGCGGACCAAAGTGAAAACGTGATTGGAGTCGTCCGATGCTTGATCGTTTCATTCCAAACGTGACTCCGTGCGGGCGGACGCGGCGGGAGTTTTTGTGGGAGGTTGGGGGCGGCTTTGCGGGCCTCGGATTGATTGATCTCTTGTCGCGGGATGGGTTCTTTGCGAAGGACGCTCGCGCGAATGAAGTGACGAGCGGTGGTGACGCGGGGATGCACCCGCTGGCTCCGAAGGCTCCGCGTTTTGGCGGGGCGAAGCATTGCATCTTTCTGTTTATGAATGGCGCGCCGAGCCAAGTGGACACGTTCGATCCGAAGCCGGTGCTCGACAAATTTCATGGGACGGCGTACTCCGGGAAGGCGAAGGTGGGGTCAAACGGGCGGCCGGTCGGGTACTTAATGAAGTCGCCGTTTCCGTTTCGGCCGCATGGCGAGAGCGGGTTGCCGATCAGCAGTTTGTTTCCTCACACGGCGAAGCATGCGGATGACTTATGCGTGATTCGGTCGATGCACGCAGACACGGCGGCGCATGCGTCGGGGTGCTTGCAGATGAATACCGGCAGCGTGTTGATCGGCAAGCCCAGTTTGGGAGCGTGGCTGAGCTACGGCCTGGGGACCGAGAACGCGAACCTGCCGAGCTTCGTGGTGATGACCGATCCGCGCGGCGGGCCGATCGGCAGTGCGTCGAATTGGACGGGCGGGTTCATGCCGGCGGCGTATCAGGGGACACTGTTTCGCAGTCAGGGGTCGCCGCTGTTGGACCTCGCGACGCCGGCGGGAGTTTCCGATCGAACGCAACGCAAGTCGCTCGATCTGTTGGGCGAGTTGAATCGGGAACATCTCGCCCGCCGTAGGTTGGCTTTCCAAGCCGACCTGTCTTCTTCATCGCTCAAAGATGGTCGGGTTGGAAACCCAACCTACGGGAATGACTCTGAACTCGTCGCACGCATCCTCTCCTACGAGCTGGCGTATCAGATGCAAACGACGGCGGCGGACGTCGTCGATCTCTCGCAAGAGACGCGGCAGACGCAGGAGATGTACGGGCTGGACGACGCTCGCACGGCGGACTTCGGACGCAAGTGCCTGATCGCTCGGCGGCTGATCGAGCGGGGTGTGCGGTTCATCCAGTTGTACTCTGGCGGCGGGCACATCGAGGACACCTGGGACGGCCACACCAACTGCATCAGCAATCACATTCAACATGCGGGCGAGACCGATCAAGCGATCGGAGCGTTGATGACTGACCTCAAGCAACGCGGCCTGTGGGACGAAACGCTGCTCGTCTGGGGCGGCGAGTTCGGACGTACTCCGACCAGCGAGGGAGTCAACAAACCGGGCCGCGACCACGACTGGCACGGCTTCTCGATGT
>JAYUFI010001019.1:0-1192 GCA_043738805.1 Planctomycetaceae bacterium
GCGATGCCGGGGTTCTATCATGGCCCGACGACGATTCAGGACTTGGTCGATTTCGTCGTCGGGCGAATTTGCGACCAGTTAGGAGTGCCACATCAGTTATTCAAACGCTGGGGCGAAACAAGCGAAGTTAACAAGCGAGTTTGACTGAAATAACTGTTCGAGGATTCTGTTCTGTGCGAAATCTGAAAATGACGTTGGCCTATGACGGCACGAATTACGTCGGCTGGCAAATCCAAACGAATGGCCGAGCGGTTCAAGAGGTTGTCGAGCAAGCGATCACGCGGCTGACGGGCGAGAGCGTGAGGTTGCTGGTTGCGGGGCGGACGGATTCGGGAGTGCATGCACTCGGACAGGTTTGCAGCTTTCAAACGAACACACCGATTCCCTGTTACGGTTTTCGAGATGCGCTGCAAGACATCCTGCCGGAAGACATTTTGATTCGCGAAGTCGAAGAAGTTCCGCTCAGCTTTCATGCGACGTATTCGGCAAAGTGCAAGCACTACCGTTACGTGATCTGGAACTCGAAGCTGCCGAACCCGTTTGTGAAACGATACGCGTATCACTATCCCGTCGAACTGCAAGCCGACGTGATGCACGCTGCCGCTCAAGAGTTGATCGGCACGCACGACTTTCGCTGCTTCGAGTCCCGCTGGCCGAACAAGGCAACGAGCGTCCGCACGATCATGCAAGCGTCGGTCACTCGACACACCGGCTGGCCGATTTTCACGTATCCCGAACCGAGTAAGTCGCGACCGTATGTACGCAAGAAAATGAGAGAGGCGCGTGCGACTTTGCCAATGGATCAATCGCCGTCAGAACAAGTCGGTGACTTCTTTTGGTTCGACGTTGTCGCCGACGGATTTCTCTACAATATGGTCCGCTCGATCACTGGCACGCTCATCCGAGTCGGTCGCGGCTACTGGCAGCCGAACGACATTCGCCGCATCATCGACGAGCAAGACCGAACACTCGCGGGAGAAACCGCTCCGGCACATGGGCTGTATATGGTGGAGGTGATCTACAACGAACCGTGCTCAACAGCGGAATGTTGAAGCTCAAGCGAACGCCATCGACAGTCCTCCTTTGGTAAGAGCGCATCCGACGATACGAGGCAAATTCGGCTTGGCCATTTATACCTCACACGCTCTTGAATGAGATGTTTAACCGCACGCCGCAGGCACGCGCGTTTTGA
>JAYUFI010001020.1:0-1190 GCA_043738805.1 Planctomycetaceae bacterium
CAACGTCCCGACGGTTCGTGGCTGCCGTTGTGGTTTGGGAATCAGCACGCTCCGAACGACGAGAACCCGACGTACGGAACGGCCAAGGTGTTGGCGGCGTTTCAGGCGTTGGGGCGGATGTCGGACGAGTCGGCCGTGCGCGGCGTGAGGTGGCTCGTCGAGAACCAAAACCCCGACGGCGGCTGGGGCGCGGGACCGGGAACTCCGTCGAGCATCGAGGAAACCGCACTGGCGACTGAAGCGTTGCTCGGATGCCGAGCCGCTCCACGTAGCCATCACGCTCCGCGTGATGAGCCGAGCGCGGAGACAGCATCGGACGAAGATCAACGGTCGAGTTCTGGAAAGGAGCGGTTGGGCCATTCGGCTCCTCACGCGGAGCGTGAGGGCTACGTAGACGGCGTCGAAACGGCGATTTCGCTCGGATTATCCTGGTTAATCACCCGCGTCGAAGACGGTCGATTCAGGGAGCCGGCCCCCATCGGTTTCTATTTCGCCAAGTTATGGTATTTTGAGGCTCTGTATCCGCTGATCTTCACCGTCGCGGCGCTCCGCAAAGCGGTGGAGGTGATGTGGAAGGAGCCGTAGGTGTGCCGTACTACGAATTTCTGTGGTCTATGGACTGACGAAATCATCGAGCATCTTGCCGAGCACGACGTGGCTCCGGAGGATTTTGAACAAGTTGTTTCCGCTCCTGACGATGTTGGTGCCAGTGATTCAACGGGTTTGCCATGTGCTTGGGGCGAGACGGGGCGACGGGAGATTTGTCATCTGCATTTACGAAGAGATCGACGATATCCTGCTGCTGCCAGTGACGGCTTATGAAGTTCCGCGCCCCGGCGAATCATTTTGAATCAGCCCATGTGGGAAAATTCCATGACGACAACTCACCGCCAATCCAGTTTCTCGCTGACGCCCGAACAATTGGCTCGCTTGCAGCGGCAGCGCGAGCTGATTGCGGCAGAGCGTCCGCAGCTTCAGGCCAAGCTCGAACGCATGCACGAAGCTCAGCACGAACCTTCGCTGAGCGGACAGTTGCGGCAAGCGATTCACCACAGCGGGCGACTGATTTCGCAGGTTGCTTCCGAGGCGGGGATCACCATCCAGCAACTCAGTGAGTTTCTCGCCGGGGATCGGACGTTGCGCTCGGACATTCTTGATCGTCTATCGGCGATCGTTGGCGGCTCGCTGGT
>JAYUFI010001021.1:0-1189 GCA_043738805.1 Planctomycetaceae bacterium
GAGCGCTCGTTCGACGTTGTCGGTTGTGAGCAATTCGACCGCAAGCCGCGCTTGTCCCAAACGTCCCGCCGCATTGATGCGCGGAGCAATCGTGAAGCCGATGTCTTCGGCGTCGAATTCCTTTTTGTCTCCCAACCCGCTGACCTGCATCAACGCCTTCAGTCCAAGTGAACTCCGTTCGCGCAAGCTGCCGAGTCCGAACTTCACGAGTACTCGGTTCTCATCGACCAACGGCACGCAGTCGGCCACGGTGCCAATCGCCGCGAGTCCGACCGCGCCGAGCAGAAACTCGCGCATCTGCGGCGATGCCTTTTTGCCATCGCCCAATCTCGCACAAATGCCCCATGCCAGTTTGAACGCGACCCCTGCTCCGCAGAGATACCCGAACGGATACGTGGAACCAGGCAATCGCGGATGCACCAGACACGCGGCGTCGGGCAATTCGGCGGCCATCTCGTGGTGATCGGTGATGATCAGTTCGAGGCCGAGTTCTTTCGCCAACGCTGCCTCAGTCACGCTGCAAATGCCGCAATCGACAGTGACGATCAGACGGCTCGGATCTTCCTCATGAAGCTGCCGCATCGAATCGCAGTTCAGCCCATAACCTTCGTCGAGCCGATGCGGGATGTAGTAATCAACGGTCGCTCCGGCAAGACGCAAGCAGTGCCACAAGATGCTGGTCGATGTGACGCCATCAACGTCGTAGTCGCCATAAATCGTGATCCGGCGACCCGACTTCACGGCTGCGACAATTCGATCCGCCGCCGCCGGAAGATTCGGCATCAAGTCCGGTTCGTGCAGATCGTTGAGCTTCGCTTGCAAGAACGTTGATGCAGCGGACTCCGACGAGTGCCCTCGCGCGGCGAGCACCTGAGCGACCAATGCCGGCAACCGTAACTGCCGCGACAAATCTTTCACCGCACCCGCATCATGCGGAGCAAACCGCCAAGACTTCGGCATCGTCAATCTTCCTTCAAGCATCCGTGATCGTGACCGCGCGGGAATATAACTCGTGCGGTCTTGAAAGAGACAGGAGCACTCCAAATGGCCTACTCCTTCATCCAACTCACGCTGACATTTTTCCTTCGCGGAAGATCCAAGCAGACGCGGACGCCTTCGTCTTCTCGGACCCACTGACCGGCAGTGAGATCGAGCGGCTGATCAATTTCTTTCAGAGCGATCGTCTTGC
>JAYUFI010001022.1:0-1188 GCA_043738805.1 Planctomycetaceae bacterium
TTCCGAGGACTCCACGCACCCTACTGGACTCAGGTGACTAGGCCATGTCCTTGTAGGCGTCCCACGCCAGATAGCCGACGATGGCGGCACTCAGGATGAAGAGAATGTCCATCGTCATCGAACCGGCGAACGGAAACGTCGTCGCGATGTCGAGGATCGCGAGGACCGCTACCAAGCCCGCTGCGCCGAACGAACCGAACACCAAATTCTTGGGAAGATTGGATGCCATCCGAACTGTTCCTCTGTTGTCGTCGAAGGTGAGACCAAACCACCGCGTGTTATCGAACCGCTGACCGTGCGGGCACGAGTATAAACGGCATCGGCTGGCTCACGCCACCAGTCCTGTCAAAAGTCGTCCGCACTCTCCGAGTGCGCGGCCCTGACCGAATCTAGGCTCCGCACTCGGAGAGTGCGGGCGACTTTTTCCTGCCATGACACAAGTGACGATCTGATTGAGGAATCAGGTGGCAACCCCTTGCAACCTCAAGATTTGCAAGATCGCTCGCAGGAGTCAGCGGCTCGCACGGATTCTCAGGAAGTGTCAGGTGATTTGGCAAACTGTGCCATTAGGGTGAGTCGGTCTCCAAATGGAGACCGATTGAAATGTCCAGCTTCAGTTTGTTGAATCCGCCGTTGTCGGCCAAGAATGGCCATCAATTGTGTTGCGTCATCGTCGCTCGAATCAGTACGAAGCACCAGGATGCCCTGAGCCTTGATGATCAGATTGCCAAGTGCCGGGCCTTTCTCGATGAACACTTTGATGACAAAGTTCGCATCGAGGTGATCTCTAGTCGGGGCAGCGGCGAGTACCTTGATACTGAGGAACTCCACAAGCTTGAGAACATCATCGAGAGTCGGCAGTTTGACCTCGTGTTGGTCGAAGACCTGTCCCGCATCTGTCGTCGCAGACGTGCCTACTTTTTGTGAGATGTGTTTGGGTTGTGATACTCGGCTCATTGCGATTAACGACCGTGTAGACGCGTTCATCAATGGCTCGGCGACTACCGGCCTTTTGATCGTGATTCAATCATGACATCCGGCTTTCCGAGTGAGTTGTTCACCGACGCGCGTTTCCCGAACGGGCTCTCAGCTCGACTTTTGCCATCTTTGGAGTGCGGGGATTCATCGCCGCTTTCATTTCTTCGGAACTTTTTGATTTGATGAACGACACACTAACCGCCGGGGCAT
>JAYUFI010001023.1:0-3309 GCA_043738805.1 Planctomycetaceae bacterium
TGGCAAAGCCGGACTGCGGATAAGAGGGGCGAAGTGAGCTTGCTGAAGGGTTTGAAAGATTGAGCCGAGTGTGCTGCGGGCGGTGATGTCGCTTTCGCCGCAGGCTTGTCCGCTGAATAATCTCGCCGTCGAAATCGGTTCGATATTTGGCGAGGACTCAAAGGATTTTCATGATGGCTGCCTCCGAACAATTCACATTGAAATACATCACGCGATCTCGAACACGCGACGTCGCTCTCACCCCACCGAGCTTGCCTCGGTGGAATCAGGCTTCTGCACTACGAACTAAGTTGCTCAATGCGTTTTTGGGTGTAGTGCAAAAGCCAGGAAACCACCGAGGCAAGCTCGGTAGGGCTGTTTGTTTTGGGAAGCGAAATCGGCTGGCCGCGATCGTGATCGCGGGTTGGTTTTTGCTCGCACCGAGCGACCTGCTTCCGCGAACAACATTGAACGGACTCGGCGAATGGTGTTCGCTGAATGTGGCTCGTGCGGATCAAGCGTCTGACGACTATGCCGTGGCGGTGGGGTTCTACAAGCAAAGTCGTTGGGGCTTGGCGGCGGATGCGTTTAAGAAATTTCTCACACAGAATCCAAAGCATGAGCGAGTGCCGTTTGCGAGATTGTACGTCGGACTCTCGTTGACGAATTTGGAAAAATACGACGAGGCTCGCACGATCTTGCGAGCGTTCGTGAAGGACTTCCCGAACAACCAACAGGTCGCGCAAGCGCTGTATCGGATCGCGGAAGCGAGCTATTTTTTAGACGACCTCAAAGCGGCAGAGCCGGAGTTTCTCGCGTTCTTGGCGAAGTCACCGGAGGACGCGCTGCGCGAGTATGCGTTGCCGTATCTCGGTGATACGCAGTTGCGATTGGGCAAAGCGGAGCCGGCGGCGCAGAGCTTTCAGCAGTCGATCAAACTGTTTCCGCAAAGCAAGATGCTCGACGACGCACGGTTTGGTTTGGCGAAGACATTGGAGGCTCAACAGAAGGTTCCGGAAGCGTTGGAGCTTTACCGACAGATCGCGGCGAATCGAACGGGGTCGCGTGCCGCGCAGTCGCAATTGCAAATCGCCGTGCGGTTGTTCGAGTCGAAGGATTACGTCGGCGCGGCGAAGGCTTACGTTGATTTAGAAAAGGGGTTTCCGGAGAGCAAATACATTCCGACCGCGCGACTGAATGCCGGGTATGCGTTCTATGAATTGAAAGATTTCAAAGCGGCAGCGACTCAGTTTGAACTGGCGTCGAAGGATGCGGAGCAAGCGCCGGTCGCGAGTTACTGGCGCGGCATGTTGCAGAAACAACTCGGCGATTTTGCGGGTTCGGTCGTGACGCTGAAGGCCGCATTCGAGGCTCATGAAAAGAACCCGATTGCAGAACAGATTTTGTTTCAGTGGGCCGACTGTGAATTGCGACAGGCTCAGTTTGAAGCGGCAGAGTTGCACTTTGTGGATGTGGCGAAGCGTTGGCCGCAAGGTCAATGGGCCGACGATGCGCTGTATTTCGCCGGTGAAGCGGCGTTGCAGCGAGCGAATCGTGCGGCAACTCCAGAAGCTCGCGCGGCGGCACTGCAAGCGGCGGAAGCAATCTCGCAACAGTTCTTGGCCTCGTATGGCAACAGCGGCTTGAAGTTGTACATCGACTTGCTGCGCGGGCGAGTCTTGCTGATCCGAGGGAGCGACGCAGAAGCGGCCACTGCGGCGGAGATCTTCAAAGTGGTGCTGACGACAGCGCAGCGTCCGCAGACTCAGGCACAGGCGCGATTTCATTTGGCGCGTGCTCAGCAACGCTTGAAGCAACATGCCGCCGTTTTGGAAACATTGGTGCCGATCGTCGAACAGGCTCGCAAAGAAGGAGCCGCGTCGGAGTTCATCGACGCGCTCGTTTTGCAGGCGAGCAGTTTACTTGCCGAGAAAAAATACGCAGAGTCGGTTGAAGCAGCGGTCGCATACCTGAAGCTCGCACCGACTGGTGAGCAAGTGGCACAGGCTTATTCCACGAAGGGACTCGCGGAAGCGAACCTCGGTCAGTTCGATGTCGCGAAGCAAACGCTCGGACAGCTTCAGCGATCCGCACCAAGTAATCCGTTGGTCTTGCTGACGACTCAACAGGTGGCTGAGGCCGCGTATGCCGCGAAGCAATTTGAGATTTCGCAGGAATTATTCGGAGCAGTCGTGAGTGCGGGACCGTCCTCACAATTTGTCGCCGCGTTGTCCGGACAAGCGTGGAGCCAGTTCGATCGGAAGCAATTCAAACCGGCAGCAGCGGGGTTCGCTCGATTGTTGAAAGATCATCCGCAACATGAACTCGCGCCCGAAGCGGCCTTCATGCTTGGCGATGCGTTGCAGGCGGATGGTCAACTGGCAGAAGCCGCGAAAGCGTTCGGCGAGGCGTTCGACAAGTACGCTCCGAATCGCTTTGCGTACTTGTCCGGTTTGCAGTCGGCTCGCGTACTCGGTCGGTTGAAACAAGTTGCTGAGGCGGACGCGGCGTACGCGAAGTTGCTGGAGAAATTTCCGAAGCCCGAACGCTTGGACCGACTCTTCGACGAATGGGCGATGCTCAACTACGAAACGGAGCGATACGCTCGCGCGGATGAAATCTTCAAACGCTTGATCGCCGAGACTCCGGAGAGCGATCTGGTCGACAACGCGCGGTTTAGTTTGGTCGAAAGCCAGTTGTCAGCGATTGATCCGAAGGAAGATGCGGCTGTCAAACACAAAAAGTTAGAAGAGGTCAAAGCCGCTTTTCAGCAGTTGGAGCAAAATCCAAAATCGGACCCCGACGTGCAGCAGGACTCGTTGCTTCGATTGCTCGGAATTACCGAGGAACAACAGCAATGGGAGGAACTCGCAAAGACGGCGGAAGCACTGCGTACGCGATTTTCCGAAGGGCGATACAAAACGGATGCGGCGTTTTATCTCGCGGTGTCGCTGCTGCAACGGAAGCAACTCGCGCCCGCGTTTGATCTACTCAAACCGTTAACCGTCGCGAAGAGTGATCCGGAAGTCGCCACCAGAGTTTGGTTTCCACGAGTGTTTGTTTTACTGGCAGAACTCAATTACCAGCAGAAAAAATATCCCGATGTCGTCGCGACAATCGCGGAGTTCCGCGCTTGGGACGCGAAGAATCGTTTGCTTTATCAAGGGGACGAAGTGCTCGGTCGAGCGTTCAAGCAACAGACCAAGTTTGATGAGGCCCGCGTCGTCTTCAAGCAGGTTATTGATGACCCAAACGGTACTCGCACCGAGACAGCGGCGAAGGCTCAGTTGATGATTGCTGAGACCTACTTCATCCAAAAAGATTTCAAGA
>JAYUFI010001024.1:0-1184 GCA_043738805.1 Planctomycetaceae bacterium
TACAGCAGGCGAGCCGCCTACAGCTTCCGGTACAATCGGCAGGCTCGTTGCGGAGAACCGCCTAAGTACGGTGAAATTCTATCGGTCGTCAGAATCCGCTGGTATCTTCTTCCGCCGCGTCCCATCGTCCCGAAGTCAATCGCGCGGGAATCTCTTCATGACTATTTTGATCGAACCGCCGCAGTTTCAATCTTCGGGAGAGCTGCCTGTCTTCTCTCCGGAACGGGCGATCGACATTGACCAGAAGCATGAGCAGGTCGCGAAGTTTCTCAAAGTGAATCGCTACTCGGCGCTGTTGCTGCAAAAGCCAAGCAACCTCGCGTGGTTCACCAGCGGAGCGGATTTCACTCGCGGCGGCTCATCGGAATGTTCGACGTCGCTCTTCTTGATGCCGGACGCTCGCGTGCTGCTGACGAACAACGTTGACTCCGGACAATTCTTTGAAGGGACGCTCGCAGGGCTTGGCTTTCAATTGAAGGAGCGACCGTGGCACGAATCGCCGTCGGTACTGGTTGAAGATTTGTGTCGCGGGAGAAACGTCGTCAGCGACAGCGGATTTGGTCGGACCAGTAATGTCTCTGGCGACTTGATCCGTCTGCGTCAACCGCTGACGGCGATCGAATGTGAGCGGCTGCGCGAATTGGGAATGCAGATTTCTCACGCCGTTGAAGCGACCGCTCGTCAGTTTGAACAGGGCGAAACGGAAGCGGAGATTGCGGGTCAACTGGCTCATCGGCTGTCGCGTCACAAGATCATTTCGGAGCGATTGCAGATTTGTGGCGATGGCATCTCGCGACGCTTTCGACATTGGACGCCGGGGATCGAGCCCGTCGAGCGACACTGCTCACTGACCGCGATCGGACGCCGAGACGGTTTATGTGCTGCGGCCACTCGCACGATCTGCTTCGGTGAGATTCCGGATGATCTGCGAATGAGCTTTCAATTGGCTCTGATGACGCAAGCCACGGGAATGCACTTTTCTAAAGCGGGTTGGACGTTGGCTGAAACGTGGAAGCGAGTCGCCCGCATCTACGAAAAATTTGGACGGAGCGAAGAGTGGGAGTTCGCGGACCAAGCAGAGGTGCTCGGTTACGAACCGTGCGAAGCACGCGTCACGCCGAACAGCAACTACGTGTTGCAAGTTGGCACGGCGATGTTCTGGCATCCATCCGTCGGTCCCGCGA
>JAYUFI010001025.1:0-3303 GCA_043738805.1 Planctomycetaceae bacterium
TGATCTCGCTAATCGCTTGGTGGTGCTGAAAGTCTCCGCCGAATCATTCGCTGAGGCAGATAAGCTTGCTCAATTGCAGCACGCGAACATCGTTCCGATTTACTCGGTACATCGAGCAAGGAAGTTGTCGGTCGTCTGTATGCCGTACTTCGGAGCGGCAACGTTAGCTGATGTCGTGCGTGACGTTCACGGCTTAGGAACGTTGCCGCCGTCAGGCCATGTGATCGTCGAGACGTTGAATGCCTGCGGACAACGGACGATCGCCGGTCGGCAAAATACGGCGGTTTTGCTCAGCGATTTCCATTCGACGGAAAACGATCCAGGCGAACGGGGTGGCGTCAGCCCCCCGGTTTGTGCTCAGGGCGATCAGCGAAGTCATCGGAGGGCTGCCGCCGCCCCGCTCGCCAAGAGCACATACGACGGGGCGTTGAAGACGTTGTCGGGTTTGACGTATGTCGAAGCGGTGTTATGGATCGGAGCGAAGTTGGCGGACGGGCTGAGTCACGCTCACGAACGCGGTATTCTGCATCGCGATCTCAAGCCGGCGAATGTGTTGCTGGCAGATGATGGGCGGCCGATGTTGTTGGACTTCAACTTGTCAGCGGACCTCAAGCAAACGGCCAGCGTTCGCGAGATGCTCGTTGGCGGAACGCTGCCTTACATGGCTCCCGAACAGATTTATGCGTTTCAACATCGCATTCATGGCGGTGATGCTCGCAGCGATATTTTTTCGCTGGGGGTCATCTTGTTTGAATTGCTGGCGGGACGAAATCCGTTTCCGGCTCGAGAAGGCGCGTTGGAGAAATTGTTGGCGGACATGTTGCAAGATCGAATGCCGCCGCCGCCGAGATTACGTTCGCTGAATCCTGCGGCGACTCTGGCGGTTGAAGCGATTGTTCGCCGTTGTCTCGAACCAGAGCCATCTCGACGTTATCAGACGGCGGCAGAACTTCATGAAGACCTTGAACGGCACTTGAAGCAACTGCCGCTGCGACACACGACCGAACCGTCGTTGCGTGAGCGATCGCAAAAATGGACGCGGAGGAATTCACGGCTGACGGCCATCATCAGCTTCGTGCTGATCGTTGGCGGAGTCTCGCTGGCGGTCGGCGCTCATCGCGAAAACAAGCGGATCACGGCGGTCGAGATGGAAGTGGCTCAGTTGATGAGCGCGGGCCAACATGCGCTCGATGACGATGAGGTCGATGTCGCTCATGGCCGATTTCTCGCGGCATGGATGAAGGTGCAAGCGGAGCCGGCGCTCGTCGATCATCAACCGGGAGTCGCCGGTTGGCTCGATCACAGTCGCCGAGCGGTCGTGCAAAAACAGTGGCAGAAGCGAGTTCATCCACGCGAGTTCGATGATCGTCGTGATGAGGCGCTGCTGCTCAGCCTGCTGCTTCAGAAGAACGCGACGCGAGCTGATGTAGTGCCCGTCCTACGGTATTCGTCCTCGCTCACGCTGCGGGTTACTTGGAGGCACGAGACGCGCTTCACGCCGCAAGCGAATTGACGATTTCTGGCGATCCCGGTTGGACTCGCGAGCGGGAGTTGCTGACGTTGGTCGAGGCGGACCTCATCGCTCTGGCATCGAACGCGGAGCAAGCTTTGAAGCACCTCGACGCGACGAGCGAGTTCTCGTCACGCTTGTTTCACGAACGCCGAGCGGTGTTACTGGAACAACTCGGTCGCAACGCCGATGTGGAGCAAGCACAGCTCAAGGCCGAGCAGTTGCCGCTGGATCAACCGCTCGACCGATTACTGGGCGGTATGACTCATGCGCGTCAGCTCGAATTCGATCTCGCCTTGCGAGATTTTGAGATGGCCTTGAACGCTCAGCCCGATGCGTTCCACGCGCGGTTGTTTCAAGCGATCTGTTTTTTGAATCTGAACCGACACGGTGAAGCGAAGGTCGCGCTGACCGCGTGCATCGCTCAACGCCCGCAGTTTCAGTGGAGCTATTTCTTCCGCAGCCAAGCCAATCACGCTTTAGGAGATCACAAGTCCGCGCGTGCTGATTTGCAAAGCGTGTTGGAGATGAACCCATCCGAAACGCTCAAACGTGCGGTGGTCGTGGAAATGGATGAGCCCTAATGAACATGGAAAAAGGACTTATTCCGAAGGAGTTCTGTCATATAGCCCTGGGTTGCCGCGCTTCGGGGCTACCCAGGGCGGATGCTTTCGGGGAATTCTGTGCATTTAATAGTTGTTGCCGCGAAGCGCGACGACCGCTGGGCTATATGGCGTAACTCCTTCGGAGTACAGCCAACGCCTTTCAGGGTAAACACAGCGAAAACAGTCAACGCGATGGTCAAAGTGAATTCTGATCGACGAACTTCTCTCATCGAGACCGCCAGCAATCGGTCGCGAGCGGCAGCGCTGCGCGCGGGGTTTACGTTGATCGAGGTGTTGGTCGTTATCGCGATCATGAGCATTTTGATGGCGTTGCTGTTGCCGGCGGTGCAACGGTCGCGCGAGGCGGCTCGGAACACCGAATGTCGCAACAAGCTGAAAAACTTGGGGCTGACCTGCCTCACGTTCCATGACAGCTACGGATATTTTCCGAGGAACACGATTCGACCGCGCGGCGTCACGAAGATCGACGCTGAGCCGCCCGGCAACTTGAATCTTTGGAAGAGCGGCTCATTTGAAACGTGGTGCCGTCAAATCATGCCGATGATTCATCAGCCGCAGGTGATTGCTCAGAACTCGGTGCAATTGCTCGGCTGCCCCTCCGATCCGCGTGGGCCGGATTACAAGATTCCGACGTATGGCTTCACGTGGTACGTCGGCCTCTTCACGCATCGCAAATCGGAGAACGACGGGATCATCGTCGATGACTCGGACTTGAAAGACAAATTCACGGTCTCAGTCGCGTCGGTGCGAGACGGAACCAGCCACACGATCATGCTCGGTGAGCGGCCCCCTCCAGCAGACGGCCAGTGGGGTTGGTGGGATTCCAAGTGTTGCCTTGAAGACACGATCTCGCCCGTCGTCGGCGACAAAAAGTTTTACAGCAACGGAGTCTTCGGCCCGTGTCCCGATCCGGCGTACTTCAAGCCGGGCGACGTGCAAGACAACTGCGCCTTCCAATCGCTGTGGTCCAATCACACTGGCGGAGCTAACTTTTTGATGGGAGACGGCAGCGTTCGCACGCTGGCGTATCACGTTTCCAAAGTGAAATGTGGCACGACGACGCTGCTCGAAGCGCTAACCTCTCGCGCTGGCAAAGAAGTGACCGGCGAGCATTAGCCTCGATGAAGTCGCAATTATGTAGCCGTCATCGCTCCGCGTGACGAGCTG